>JBAXDG010000119.1:0-3663 GCA_037141075.1 Kiritimatiellales bacterium | reverse complement strand
GTATCGCAGGCGTCCCGCCTGCCTTGTTGCGACAAATTGAATAGAAAGTGCTATAAAATGTGGACAGGCCCGGGAGGGGGGGGGTAATTTTAGTTTCGTGGTGTAAGAGTACCGCATCCAGAGAAAGAGGTGTTGCCAATGAAAAAGTGGATAACGATTGCCGGGATGTTGATTCTGACGTTGCCTGTTATGGTGCAGGCCACAGATTACCCTTCGACTAATGTCACCATCACGCTCTCTGCGGGATATAATCTTGTCTGTTACGCTTATGAACCCGTATCCACAAATGGTAATACCATAGGTGAATTGTTTAAGGAGCTTTCTAACGGCTCAAAAATCTACGTGTGGAACAGCGCGAGTCAGAGCTGGGCGCCACCATACACCAGAGGTCCTCTCAACTGGGGAGCGTCCGGAACGAACCGGCTCACAAGAGGAGTCGGGGCTTACGTGCAGGTTCTTGCACAGAAAGACATTCATTTTTCGGGGGCGCTTCCTTTGGACGAAACAAGGGCTGTGAACACGGATGAGTTGATGGCTTATCCCTATCCTGTCGACATTGCTTTTACAAATACCGAAATTTCCAAGGTTGCCTCGCTCATTACGGTTTGGAGTAATGGCAGTTGGGTTCCTTACGGGCTTCACAACGGCGAATGGGATTCCGGCGCAAAAAACCTTATATTGAAAAATTGCAACAACGCGTTTTTTTGTGAGCCAAAAGGACTGATCGTATATGAGCGTAATCCTTATTTGCCGCCTAACGTGCCCTACTTACCGCCGGTCTCATGGATGGATCAATATGGGCTTACCAATCACTTGGAAGATGTCGCGGCCGACCAGGACTCTGACGGTCTGAAAACCTGGCAGGAATACATTGCCGGAACCAACCCGACCAATCCGGCCTCCGGCTTCTGTGTAACGGAGGATCCCCGAAACGTGTTGGGCTGGAATGTCGTCTCCGGTCGGGTCTATTCGGTTTACTGGACGACCAATCTGATGTCCGGATTCCAATGTCTGGAAAGCAATATTCCGTGGACACAAGGGAGTTTCACCAATTCAACGGACGCTTCCTGCGGCTATTACAAAATCGGCGTCCGGCTTGAGAACTGATCTGGGAACAGCTTCAACCTCTGCTGGCTCCGCCGCCCGATCCGCCGAAAAGACGGATCGGCTTTCATCAGGACTGATACTTTCCCGCGAAAATGCCTACCCAAAACAGGGGGGGGGTGCTACCTTCGGCGGCAATTTTACGGAAGGAATTTTGCCGATGAAACAATGGATAAAATTTTTTGGGCTGGTGCAATTGGTCTTGGCCGGTTCTGCTGTTCTGGCTGTCGCCGACGTAACGGTCACTAATCTGGTGGTTGCTCAACGGCCCGGAACCAAACTGGTTGATATTACCTATGATGTTTCCAGCACGGAGACCAATGCGGTGACGGTGTCGCTGAGTGTGAGCAACGGCGCGGCGGCGGTGAGTGCGCCGAGTGTGAGCGGGGCCGTCGGCGCGGGGGTGGCGACGGGCACCGGGAAAACGATGGTTTGGAACATGGGCACAGACTGGAACGGCAATCTTTCTTCCAATGTGTTTTTTGCGATTACGGCGGATGACGGGCAGACCCAAAGTGTTTCAGCGTCTTGTCCGGTTGCCAAAACCGGCCAGACGATCAGCTATCGTGCGGGAGACGACGGTGACCTTGAAACCGGAACGGCATGGCCGAATCCCCGCTTCACAGACCTCAGCGACGGGACGGTCAAAGACAATCTGACCGGGCTGGAGTGGGTGCAAGCACCGCATGCACTCCCCAGCAATTCCGGAACGATGGTCTGGAACAGCGCGATTGATTTCTGCAACAACCTCGTCTATGCAGGTCATTCTGACTGGCGGCTGCCGAGTATTAAAGAACTGGAGAGTTTGGTGGATTACGGACGGCCCGAGTGGCCTGCCGGGCATCCATTTGCCGGTGTGCAGGACGGCGACTACTGGTCGGGTACGTCCGGCGCGGGCACTACAGGCTCGTGGTACGTGTTTATGTCCAATGGCTCCGTGGACTCCAGCGATAATTCCAGCAGCTACTACGTGTGGCCGGTGCGCGGCGGACAATGATAATAATTTCTGAATGACGATTGCCGATTTAAGAATGAAAAACGCATCAATGGCCTTGATGATATTGGTGAGTAGCGTGCAGTTTATTTTTGCCGAGCCGCCATCGCCTGTCCCCAAGACCGGCCAGACGACCAGCTACCGTTCGGGGGACGACGGCGATCTGGAGACCGGAGTGGCGTGGCCAAATCCCCGCTTCACAGACCTCAGCGATGGGACGGTAAAAGACAATCTGACCGGGCTGGAGTGGGTAAAAGCCCCGCACTCGCTTTCGGGCAACTCCGGAAGAATGAAGTGGATCAGCGCCATTGATTTCTGCAACAACCTCGTCTATGCGGGCCATTCCGACTGGCGGCTGCCGTCCCGCAAGGAGCTGATGAGTTTGGTGGATTACGGACGGTGCGGGTTGCCTGCCGGGCATCCATTTGCCGGTGTGCAGTACAGCCACTACTGGTCGGGTACGTCCTACGCCTACTATACAGACCGCGCGTGGTACGTGTATATGGGCTATGGCAACGTGGACTACTACTATAAGACCCGCGACTACTACGTGTGGCCGGTGCGCGGCGGACAATAATGCGCATTTACGAATGACGATTGCCGATTTAAGTAATGAAAAAGCCGGAGATTAAATAACACCAAAAGATGATGGCGACGCATGGCGAAGCGAACCGGCAGGCTTGCTGTTCCGGTGAGCAAGGGGATGAAGGGGAAAATCAGGGAGATGCAATGAAGAAAACAATTTGTGCAGGCGCGGGAATCCTTTTACTGGCGGCAACGGCATTGGGAAGCACGCATTCAGTTGTATCAGGGTCAACCATGCTGGACGCACGAGATTATACGCTGACGGTCGCCTCCGCCCACGGTACACCGGCTCCAACCACTGGAACGCATTCAAATTATTGCTGGAAATCCACCGTCACCTGTTCGGTCAATTCTGCCGTCAGCGAAAACGGAATCAACTACACCTGCACCGGCTGGAGCGGAACCGGCTCGATCACAACCTCTGGAACCACCAACAATACCGGCGCGATCCTGCTCACAAACGTTGCTTCGTCGATTGCTTGGCAGTGGGCTCTGATCGACACCGACGCCGACGGAATTCCTGACTCATGGGAACTTCAGTACTTCGGCGGCACCACCACCGCCAGTCCAAACGCGATTTGCTCCAACCGCATCAACACAGTACTGCAAGCCTACATTGCCGGACTTAATCCGAATGACCCGCTAAGCGCATTGCGAGCCTCTTCACCGTCCAATAATGGCAAGGTACTACAGTGGAACGCCGTCTCCGGTCGGGTCTATTCGGTTTACTGGACGACCAACCTCCTGAATGGTTTCCAATGTCTGGAAAGCAATATTCCGTGGACACAAGGAAGTTTCACCAATTCAACGGACGCTTCCTGCGGCTATTACAAAATCGGCGTCCAGCTTGAGAACTGATCTGTGCCCTCAGCCTTGACGCACACAACTTCCAATAACGAATAACCAATAACTGAGCCTGTTCGTTTTAGAGCACTTTCGAGTTAGTTGGTCGCAATGAAGACAAGGCCGCCGAGACGGCG
>JBAXDG010000118.1:0-3727 GCA_037141075.1 Kiritimatiellales bacterium | reverse complement strand
GCTGTCAAATTAAACCACAACATATTGTATTTTTTTCGTAAATCCATGCGGGTTAAACCCTTCCGGAAAAAAGGTGCTTCGTGTGTTAATTTTTCGTGAAAAATTTCCAACCATTGGCAAAAACGCGGTACCGAAAACCTCAATTTTTCCAACCAGTGGAAAAAATGACGGGATTTTTCCAAACCTTGGAAAAAGTTCTGCCTTCCATGACCGGCTGTGCTATAAAACCGTTACGAGGTGATAAACATGTGGTTTCCTGAGCAACTTTATACAATCGACATTCTGTTCGCGGCGCTTGTTCTGCTGTTTGTGTTTGCGGGAATAAAACACGGGCTGTCCAGTGAACTGGCCCATGTGGTTACGCTGATCGCGTTGCTGGCGGGTTTTTGTTTTTTTTATCCGCAACTTACACGGCTGACGTCTGACCACTGGCAGGCATTGCCTCCGTCGGCTGTACAGATCGCCGTGCCGGTGGTGATGCTGCTGGCCGCCGCGCTTCTTTTCCTGCTGTTGCGCGTGCTGTTTAAACAACTGCTGAAAGACAAACTAGGCGAGGCGGCGGATAAGATCGCTGGCGGACTGGCTGGTGTATTGCGCGGCGCACTAGTGGGGTTGGCCGTTTTGGTTGGGCTCAGCCTGATTCCGAACGATTCGCTCTATCAAATGCTGTCTGAGAAATCTTCGGTCGGGGCCTGGGCTTGCAATACGCTTGCGCCGTGGGCGAAGCCTCGCATCATGGAGCTGCCGGTTTTAAAGGATAAAATGAGTGAAAAACTCAACGACATAACCCAGTAAGCCGACCCGACCCATGAAGCAGATCCCCAGAGAGGCCATCGAAGAGGTTCGGTCGCGTAATGACATTGCCGATGTGATCGGCTCCTACCTTTCACTCAAAAACGCCGGTACGCGTTTCAAAGCGCTTTGTCCGTTTCATAAAGAGAAAAGCCCGTCGTTCACCGTCAGTCCCGATCGCCAGATCTATCACTGCTTCGGTTGCGGTGCCGGCGGCGACGTGATCCGTTTTGTACAGGAGTATGAAAAAGTCGATTTCATGACGGCCCTGCAGATGCTGGCCGACCGTGCGGGCATGGAGCTGAGTCTGGAGGAAGGCGGCGAGGGCAGCGGCGCGGACAAGCGGAAGCTCTTTCAGATTCATGAAGGCGTTGCTCAACTCTATCAGCGCATTCTGCTTGAACACGAATCGGGCGAAGCGGGCCGGGCCTATCTCGCCACGCGGGCTTTAAAGCCGGAGACCATCAAAGATTTTCAGGTCGGCTTTGCGCCCGACCGCTTCGACGCGCTTGAAAAATGGGCGCAGCAGAAAAAAATTCCGCTCGAACTGATGGAGCAGGCCGGGCTGATGGTGAAGTCCGATAAGCGCAGTGGATATTATGACCGTTTCCGCAACCGCCTGATGTTTCCGATCCGCGACGAAGCGGGCCGTGTGATTGGCTTCAGTGGTCGTGCCATCGTTAAAGACGAAAAATCCGGCAAATATGTCAACAGCCCGGAAACACCGCTGTTTCATAAGAGCCGCGTGCTGTTTGCCATTGATAAAGCGCGGCGCGCTATGGCCGATAGCCGCACGGCGATTGTTTGCGAAGGGCAGATCGACGCCATCCGCTGTCACGAAGCGGGGCTTGCTAATGTTGTCGCCTCGCAGGGCACAGCACTCACCTCGGATCATGCCCGCATGATCCGGCGCTACGCCGACGAAGTGATCTTGGTGCTCGATGCCGACGCCGCCGGTCAGAAGGCCGCGCTTAAATCTTCCGCCGCGTTCATCGCCGAAGAGCTTAGTGTGCGTGTGGCGTCGCTTCCTGCCGGAGAAGATCCCGACTCGCTGGTGCGCGACCACGGTGCTGAGGCGCTGCGTTCGCGCGTTGCTGACGCCGTGTCCGCGCTCGATTTTCTGATTGATGTAATGGCTTCGCGCGAAAATCTGAAAGAGGAAGCCGGGCTGATGCGCACGGCCCGCGCGGTGCAGTCGCTGATTGCACATGCGCCCGGCGCGGTACAACGCGACCGGATGGTACAGCGTGCTGCCGAACGCCTGGGCATTTCAACTGTTGCAGTGCGGCGCGATCTGGCGCGCAAAAAAGAGCGTCCAGCGCCATCTGCTGCACCGGAAGTTTCCGTTGTGCCGGTTAAGCATCCGGACGAAGAGGTAGCGCTGATTCAGATGCTGTTTCTGCATCCCGCAGAGGTTTTGCCGGTGGTGGCCGACCATCTGCCGCCGGAGCATCTCGTCGATCCGGACTGCCGCCTGTTGCTGGAGCTGATGCTCGAAGATCCGGTAGCGCTGATGGACAGCATTCCGGATGATTGTCCGGAGGCGCAGAGGCTGGCCGCGCGGATTCAGATAGAGGAGATGAAGCTGCGAGGTGGTATTTCTCCCTCCAAGGCGGCGCAGGATATCGTGATGGTACTTTGGCGACAGATGCTAACTGCACGCCGGAAGGGGTTAATCGCGGACGGAAAAATTAAAGAATCGGGTGAGATTACCACGCAACTTCAGCACTTGAAAAAAGGCTGGGAACATGCGGTTGATTTTCTGGTGGTGTAACGGGCTGACTCTACGTTAGACTGGCGACCGAAACTGGGTAAAGTTATGCGTATTCTCATTGCAGAGGACGAAAAAGTAACCCGCATGCGGCTTGAAAAAACGCTGAGCGAGTGGGGCTTTGAGGTCGAGACGGTCGTCGACGGGAAGGCGGCCTGGGAGCGCATTTGCAGCGAAGACCCGCCGCGCCTTTGCCTTATTGACTGGCTGATGCCGGGGATGGATGGGCCGGAGATTTGTCGCCGGGTGCGCGAAAAATTTTCAGAAGAGTATTTCTATCTGATTATTCTTTCAGCCCAGCAGGGCGTGGACAACCTGATTGAAGGACTCACCGCCGGCGCAGATGATTATGTCACCAAGCCGTTCGTTGGGCGTGAGCTTCGTTCCCGCATTGCTGTCGGAGTACGGGTGCTCGGGCTGGAAGAGATGCTGGCCAAGAAAGTGCGTCAACTTGAGACCGCGCTGGAGGACGTAAAACAATTGCGCGGACTGCTGCCGATTTGTTCGTACTGCAACAAGATACGCAACGACGAAGATTACTGGGAGCAGGTGGACAGCTATATCGGGCGGAATTCGGACGTTGAATTCAGCCATTCCATTTGCCCGGCATGCTACGAAAAGCATGTTCAACCTATGTTAGATCATCATCAGGGAGTCAAAATTGACCAGCCTTCTCGATAACCTGTTCTGCAGCGCGGAGATGCGACTTGCTGTCACCCTGATATTTGTTCTGGGAGCGGCACTGGTCTGGGCCGTGATGCGTCTTAAACGAAATGAACGCGTCCGTCAGGCTGTATGTGACGGGGAACAGAACCGGGCGCGCGTCCGGAGTATTCTGCAGCATTCACGCGAAATTCTTTTCGGGTTCGATCTGTGCAAGGAGCGGTTTGATTACTTGAGCCCGTCCTGCCTGAGTTTGACGGGATATACGGTCAAAGAACTGGAAGACATGGGGACGCGCGAACTACTCGAGCATCTTCATCCCGAAGATCGTGAAAAAATACACCAGATGATCGATCAATTGCGCAAAAACACCAAAGAACGGGAATGGCTCGGTCTGGTGGACTATCGTTTTGCTCACCGTGACGGGCAGTATCGTTCTTTCAGCGATCATTTGCATGTGATGTACGATGAGAACGGTCGTGCGGTTTATCTGAGCGGTTC
>JBAXDG010000117.1:0-3784 GCA_037141075.1 Kiritimatiellales bacterium | reverse complement strand
AGCGCGTCGAACAGCTCGGCCATATAGTCGTGCGGCTCGATCTGCGTGGTGAAAGGATTCTGCACCAAACCGAGTTCGCCTTCGATGACACCTTTAGCAAGCGCGGGCCAGTTGACATCCGGATAAGCGGCAAGGTGAGCGTTGTAGTTGCCGACAGCGCCGTTGAGTTTGCCGCGGATTTCCAAGGTTTGGAAAACTTTGGCGGCGCGGCTCAGGCGGCTGACAAACACGGCCAGCTCTTTGCCGACGGTGGTCGGCGAAGCAGTCTGCCCGTGCGTACGGGCCAGCAGCGGAACGGCCTTCCACTGTTTGGCCTTGGCGGTCAGGTCGGCGATCAGCGCATTCTGATCGGCGGCGAGAGTTTCACGTCCCTGCTTGAGCATAAGCGCATGTGACAAATTGTTGATATCCTCTGAGGTGCAGGCGAAGTGCAGAAATTCACTCAGCGCTTCAAGCGACGTTCCGGCGATTTTTTCTTTCAGGTAATATTCGACCGCCTTGACGTCATGGTTAGTGGTCTTCTCGATCGCTTTAACCTTTTCCGCCTCGGCGGGAGTGAAGCCGACGATAATTGCATCAAGCTGGAGGCATTCCTCCTTCGTCAGCGCGCGGCACTCCGGAATGCCCTTTTCGGCACAGAGAGCTTTCAGCCAGAGCACTTCCACCAGCACGCGGCAGCGGATCAGCGCATACTCGGAAAACGCATCCTGCAGTTCGGCAACTTTTGATTCATAACGCCCGTCCAGCGGATTTAATGCGGTAATTGACATAAGGGTCTCCTTCAAAGGCTCTGAAAATATCCCGTCAGCGGCTCCAAGACAACGCATTTTATGCCAGAGCCGCGTTGACGATCTCTTTGGCTTCGGCCTGAATCCGGGCGAGATGCTCTGCGCCGAGAAAACTTTCCGCGTAAATTTTATAAATGTCTTCGGTGCCGGATGGACGGGCCGCAAACCAGCCGTTTTTCGTGCAAACCTTCAGACCGCCGATAGACGCGCCGTTGGCCGGGGCATGAGTCAGCTTGGCGGTGATCGGTTCGCCGGCCATCATTTTGGCTGTCACCTGTTCCGGAGAAAGATTCAGGAGCTTGGCTTTTTCTTCACGGGTAGCGACGGCATCCATGCGGGCGTAAACCGGATTGCCGAACTTCGCGGTCAGTTCCTGGTAGTGCACGCCGGGGTCTTTGCCGGTGACCGCAAAAATTTCACAGGCCAGCAGGCTGAGAATGATGCCGTCTTTATCGGTGCTCCAAACCGTCCCGTCTTTCCGCAGGAAGGATGCGCCGGCCGACTCTTCACCGCCGAAGCCGTACGAACCGTCCACGAGGCCGTTCACAAACCATTTAAAGCCGACCGGCACTTCGCACAGCTTGCGCCCGAGGGAATCGGCCACGCGGTCGATCATTGACGAACTCACCAGCGTTTTGCCGACGGCGGCATCGGCGCGCCAGCCGGTGCGATGCGTGAAGAGATAGTTGATCGCCACGGCCAGATAGTGATTCGGATTCATCAGTCCGGCGGATTTGGTGACGATGCCGTGGCGGTCGTAATCCGGGTCGTTGCCGAAAGCGATATCGAAATCGTCTTTCAGACCAATCAGGCTGGCCATCGCGTACGGCGAGGAGCAATCCATACGGACTTTGCCGTCGTGGTCGACGCACATGAAGCTGAAGGTCGGATCTACTGTGTCGTTGATGATGGTGAGATTGAGGCCGTATTTTTCAGCGATCGGCTTCCAGTAGCGCAGACCCGCGCCGCCCATCGCATCGGCACAGATTTTCAAGCCGGACTTTTTAATGGCGGCCATGTCGATGACGTTTTCGAGATCGGCGACGTAGGGCGTGATGAAGTCGTAGGCAACAGTGGTTTCGGCGGCGAGTGCGTCAGGAAAATAAATGGATTCCACATCCTCGTTATCGCCGACGAGCAACTCGTTGGCGCGGTCGGCGATCCAGCCGGTGACATCGGTGTCAGCGGGACCGCCGTTCGGCGGATTGTATTTAAAGCCGCCATTGTCCGGCGGATTGTGCGACGGAGTGATGACCACGCCGTCGGCGAGGCCGTCGGTACGCCCCTTGTTATAGGTTAGAATGGCGTGGGAAATGACGGGTGTCGGCGTGTATCCTCCGTCCTTGTCGATCATGGCGGTCACGCCGTTGGCTGCGAAAACCTGCAGCGCGGTTTTTTCCGCCGGAGTGGAAAGCGCATGGGTGTCTTTACCGACAAAGAGCGGGCCGGTGATACCTTCTTTGGCGCGGTATTCGCAGATGGCCTGCGAAATGGCCATAATGTGGTCTTCGGTGAAACTGGTGTTCAGCGAACTACCCCGGTGTCCGGATGTTCCGAAGGCGACCTTCTGGTTCGGATTGGTTACATCGGGCTGGGTTTCATAATAGAGGCTGATCAGTTCAGCGATATCAGTCAGATTTTTCTTCGGTACAATTTTGCCGGCTAACGGATGAATGGCCATATTCTGTTTCTCCTTTTAAAATCGATCTGCTGTTTAGCAAAGCACTTCGGCTTATACAAGGCAAAGGGCGGAACCCTTTTCCAATGCTCCGTCTCCGCCTTCGGCTACGCCGTGACAGGTTGGAAATTGTTCGCCTTGCTCCGGTCGGGTTCGCTATCGTGTGCGGCATGAAAATTAGAATCGATAAAAAGCAGGCCATTCAAAACCTGATGGATCTGCTGGCCGCCGAAGGGCCGAGCGGCGGCGAAGGGCCGGTGGCGGAGGTTGTGAAACTGAAGCTACTGGCGGCAGGCTGCAAGCCGGAGTGGTTTCGCAGCGCTGGCCTGAAACGCCTGCCGAAAGGTTTTACTGTCGGCAATCTGATCGTAAAAATTCCCGGCACGGTCAAAGCGCCGCGCATCATGTTTTCAGCGCACCTCGACACGGTGCCGCTCTGCCGCGGCGCGGTGCCGGTGCGTAAAGGGAACCGGATTGTTCCGAAAGAAAAAACCGGACTCGGCGGCGACAACCGCGCGTCAGTGGCCGCCGTGGTAACGATGATGCAAACGGTGCTGAAAAATGATCTGCCGCACCCGCCGGTCACCCTGCTCTTCACGGTCGGCGAAGAAAATGGCCTGCACGGCGCCAAGGCCTTTGAACCGGCGGAAGGCGGTAATCCGGCGATGTGTTTCAACCTCGACGGAAGCGGACGGCGTAACGGCGTGATCGGCGCGCTCGGCGCGAACCGTTGGATTGCCAATGTTCACGGCAAGAGCGTCCATGCCGCTGTTAATCCGGAAGGCGGCGTTTCCGCCGCGATCATCGCCGTGCACGCCATTGCCGCAGTGAAAGCCGCTGGTTATTTCGGAAAAATCGAGCAAGGGCGCTGCACCGGAACCGCCAACGTCGGCTCCATGAACGGCGGCGAGGCGGACAATCAGGTGATGGATTTCCTGAAGGTAACCGGCGAGTGCCGCAGTCATAATCCGGCCTCGCTCAAAAAAATTTCCAATGTTTGGAAAAAGGCGTTTGAAAAGGCCGCGCGCGGAGTGAAAAACGACAAAGGCGAATGCGGATCGGTTGAGTTCATCACCGCCAGCGACTACCGCAGCTTTCGACTCAAGCAAAGCGAACCGGTCGTTCAACGTTTTCTGCGCGCCGCGCCGCAAGCTGGCCGCTTAGCCGATGTTCAGGTGATCAACGCCGGACTCGACGCCAACATTTTGAACGAAAAAGGAATTCCGACGATCACGTTCGACGCGGGCAACTTTCATGCGCACGACCTGAATGAATACGTGGATATCCCGCGCTATCTTGAGGGATGCAAGCTGGCAAC
>JBAXDG010000116.1:0-3803 GCA_037141075.1 Kiritimatiellales bacterium | reverse complement strand
GTCGTTTCGAGATGAAACTGGAGCGCCAGCACGTTGTCTTTGTAGATGAAAGCCTGATTTCCACAGGCCGCGCTCGACGCCAGATGCGCCGCGCCTTCCGGTATGCCAAAGGTATCGCCGTGCCAGTGAAATGCCATGAACTCACCCGGAAGCTTCCAATCCTCGGAAGCGGTTGCGACAGAGCGCAACCCTCCGGGAGGGCGTTGCTCTGTCAACGCCGCGCTTTTCCCAAACACCGGAAAAAATCCGATTTCACGCTGTTTGTTTTTTGCGACCTTCGCCCCGAGTACTTCGGCGATGAGTTGCGCACCAAGACAGATACCGAGCACCGGCTTGTCCTGCGCGATGATTTTTTTGATGAACGCCTTCTCCTCCGCCAGCCACGGATAGATGGCTTCGTCATAAACGCCCATCGGACCGCCCATCACAATCAGGCCATCCACGTTTCCAGTATTTGGAAAACTGTCGCCGGCCCAAAGCCGCATACAGGAAACATCGTGGCCATTCTCAATCAGCCACGGCTCGATACAACCAAGCCCTTCAAACGGCACATGCTGTAGCCAGTGAATATTCATAGGGAATGATTAATGGAATGGCGGAATATTGGAAAGCCGGATGTGCTGTTAATGCCCAAAAGCAGTTCCGGTTTGCCGCCGTCGAACCGTCACGCTATATTCACATGGCGTCCAGACCTAGCTGGACGTCCGGAAAAGAAAGGTCCACATGAAAGAACTTATCATCCAGGCGCAACGTCAAATACTGAACGACCTCGCCGCCCACGAATTAATGATAAGCGAGCTTTACGATATGTATGCGGCTATGCATCCGCAGAGCAGTTCCCTGTGGTCTGCTCTGGCCGAAGAGGAGCGGACACACTCGTCCATGCTGACCGCCCTGAACAAGTTGCTTGATAACGGCAGCCTGTTCTGGAACCTCGGTGAGTTCGCCAGCACAAATGTCGCCGAACAGCTTGCGGTAATCCACACCGCTTTGAACTGGGCCCGCGGCATGAAGCAGTCTGAATCCGAATGTCTCAAGACGGCGCTCCAGATCGAAAGTTCGTTGCTCGAATCCAGATTCTACTCCGTCGTCACAAGCGAAGCGAAAGAGTTCACCTATGCCTGTCAGGCGCTTTCCAGAGCAACGGAGAAGCATCTCCAGCAGTTGAAGGATAAAATCGCCGGAAAAGCAGGGCCGCGCGCGGACAGTGGATATTCATGGGAAGAGGATTAATTTAACGGTGGAATATCCGAAAGTCAGCTTTCTGACCGAATCATAATGAGCAGCATTTTAAAGGGCACCTCGGCGGCCTGCACGTCGTGAGGGATGTTGGCGGGCATGATGATCATTTCGCCGGCTTTGACCGTCTTCGGTTCGCCCGCAATGATAAAAGTTCCCTCGCCTTCTACCACTTCGGCGACAGCATCGAACGGTGAAGTGTGCTCGCTAAGCCCCTGCCCTTTATCAAACGAGAAGAGCGTGATGTTTCCGGTCGCTTTTTTGAGCAGCGTCCGGCTGACCACCGCACCGGCGGAATAGTCCACCAGCGTTTTCAGATTAAGTGCTTTGCCTTTGAGTTCATCCATTTTTACCTCCTTTTAAGGGGCGACCACGAGGGTCGCCCTTACGACAACTCTTTTATCTCTATCAGTTCGCCGGCGAGGCCAATCACCGCTTCTTCCACAATCAAATCTTTGCGCCCGCTCCGCCGCGCAGCTTCCTTGACCATCATCGTCAGTCCGCCGCAACAGGGAACTTCCATGCGCACAATGATGACTTTCGGGATGCCGTTCGACTGCAAAATTTCCGTCAGCTTTTCAACGTAGCCTTCCGTCCGGTCAAGCTTCGGACAGGCGATGGCGATGGCCCGTCCGCGGATAAACCTCCAGTTGACATCCGGCGAGGCCGACGGCGAACAGGTGCTGAGCACCGCCAGTTCGCGGTTTTTGAAAAACGGCGCGACCAGCGGCACAAGGTGCAGTTGCGTCGGCCACTGGTTAAGTTCAGACGGTATCACCTGCCCCGAAACCGTCGACGCAACGGACTTGGCCTCCGCCTTCTGCGATCCGAACCGGATTTGAAGACCGGGACATCCACCAGCAGGCGGCGTTTTTTTCTGCACATGTTTCTGCACGGCGGCTTCATCAAATTCAGGGGCTTCGCGCTCAATAATTTTCAATGCGCCTGTCGGGCATTCCCCGATACAAGCGCCGAGCCCGTCACAGAAAACTTCGCTCACCAGTTTTGCTTTGCCGTTCACGATGGCGAGCGCACCCTCGGCGCAGCCGGTGACACATGCGCCGCATCCGTTGCACTTTTCCTCATCTATTTCTATGATTTTTCGCTTCATCACTATTCTCCATTGATTGGAATAGACTCTACCAGATTCTCAAACCTTAACATTGACTCGCGTCAAGTTTTTAAAAATAGCCTTATTTCGTGTAAGGAAATTCCTTACATAATATTGCTTCCGTCTCTGTTACAAAAATGTATAGTGCGCTACTAGAGTTTCAGAGACGACGTCACTTAGGGGTTTGTTGCCGACGTCTCTACCTCTCGGCTTCTTTCGAAAACGGAAGAACCTGGGCCCTCACAATCGCTTGCGGCTGTGAGGGCTTTTCTGTTTTTCCAACCTGTCAGGGCGTGGCCTCGGCGAGGACTGCTGTTTGGAAAAAAGCGTGCCCGGGGCGGGACTCGAACCCGCACGACCTTTCGGTCAAGGGATTTTAAGTCCCTTGCGTCTACCATTTCGCCACCCGGGCTAAAAAAGCGAGGAATGCGGGAGTATCGGGAGGATCGCCTAAAAGCGCAAGAGCAAGATATTCCAAAACGACATTTTATCCCCTCGCGCATTGATTTTAGTCCTCCTTCCTACATAGTCTGTCATTTCAATTTTGAGGAGAAAACTTCCATGAATATTCCCAATTTGAGCCAAGACAAAAACCATCAGGAGATGATCGCTGAATTACTGGCAAACGGTCAGGATCATCTATTTGCTGACTGGGATGCTCCCGGCACCAACGATGAAGCCAAAGCCGCTTTCCTGAACAGTCTGACGCGTATCAACGCCTCCTACCCCGGCGGACTCTCCGACTACATTTCCAATGCCCGGAAACTTCTAGCCGAAGCCAAGATCGGGGCTAATCCGTTCGAAGGCTTTGTGCCGCATCAGCCGGACAAGGTTGATCTGACACAATTCAATGCCGCTTACGACCATTACGAAGCGCTGGGCAAAAACCATTTCGATAAAACCGCCGTTGTACTGGTGGCGGGCGGACTCGGTGAGCGGCTGGGCTATTCCGGCATCAAACTCGACATTCCGGTCGAAGTGACCGAAGCCACGCCCTATCTCGCCCACTACGCCGCCTGCCTCAAGGCGATGGAGGCGCGCATGAAACAGCCGAAACCGGTGCCATTCATCATCATGACCTCCGATGACACCAACGCCAAAACGGTCGCCGCGCTCGAAACCAACAATTGGTTCGGACTCAAAAAAGAACAGGTTCACATTTTGAAGCAGGAACTCGTTCCGGCCATCGCCGACAACGACGGCCGCCTCGCGCTGCAGGAAAAATATAAACTCATCCTCAAGCCGCACGGCCACGGCGATATCCACATGCTGCTCCACACCAGCGGCCTTGCCGCCAAACTTCAGAAGCAGGGCATCGAGCATTTCGTTTTCATTCAAGACACCAACGGACAGGTTTTCAACGCCCTGCCCGCCGCGCTCGGCGTCTCTGTCGAAAAAGGCTTCGACTTCAACTCGATCGCCGTCAACCGCATCCCCGGCGAAGCGGTCGGCG
>JBAXDG010000115.1:0-3843 GCA_037141075.1 Kiritimatiellales bacterium | reverse complement strand
CCGTCTCGGCGGCCTTGTCTTCATTGCGACCAACTAACTCGAAAGTGCTCTAAAAGAAAAAAGCCGCTCCGGAATCCGGAGGATCAGTCCTGATGAAAGCCGATTCGTCTTTTCGGCGGATCAGGCGGCGGAGCCAGCAGGGGTTGAAGCTGTTCCCAGATCAGTCCGAGAGCCTGATCGTGTTCCAGCAGGGTTTTATCAATCTCCGCCAGCCGTTTCAGGATCGCGGCATTGGCGGCAAGCTGTTCCCGCATCCGGACAAAGGCCCGTATCACAAACAGGCTCATCGCCACCGCTTCCGGACTGTTCAGCACCATAGCCGCCATCATCGCCCCGTGCTCGGTAAAAACAGCGGGAAGCTGCGGCGAAAATCTGAGCCGTGCGAGGTGGTCACAATTTGTGACCACCTCTGTTTTTTCGGCCTCCGTCAGCCGGAACATCAAATCTGACGGGAAACGGTCGGCGTTACGTTTTACCGCCTGATTCAGCACTTTGGTTTGAACTCCGTAAAGTCCGGCAAGATCGGCATCTAAAATCACCTTCTGGCCGCGCAGGGTCAAAATCAGCGGCTCTATTCGTATCGATCATCTCCTTATACAAAACCCGCATGATGTTCAGTTTATAAGCAAGGCAACCGGGACGGTTGCGATACGTATCGCCGCCGTCCCGGCGGCCTTGACTAAAGCCAGCCTTTGGAAGCGTGTTTTAAACTGGAAAACCCGGCCTTCGCAACGGCTTCCTCCGTCGCTCAGCGAGCTATGGCGGACAAGTCGGCGGGCAAGCAAAAAGCCGCCCCGGAATCCGGAGCGGCTTTTACACTGAGCTGGTGTCAGCTTACTTGCTGATCACTTTGATCAGGTCGAGCACTTTGCAGGAGTAACCCCACTCGTTGTCGTACCAGGCAATGACCTTGACGAAGGTCTTGTCGAGCTGGATACCCGCTTTGGAATCAAAGATCGAGGTGCAGGATTCGTGACGGAAGTCCGTCGAAACCACATCGTCTTTGGTGTAAGCGAGAATGCCCTTGAGCGCGCCTTCGGAAGCTTCCTTCATCGCCGCGCAGATTTCTTCGTAGGTGGCTTCCTTGACCAGTTCGCAGGTCAGGTCGACAACCGATACGTCGGAAGTCGGCACGCGGAAAGCCATACCGGTGAGCTTGCCTTTGAGCTGCGGAATCACCACGCCGACCGCTTTAGCAGCGCCGGTCGAAGACGGGATGATGTTTTCGAGAATGCCGCGGCCGCCGCGCCAGTCTTTGGAGGAAGGAGAGTCAACGGTCTTCTGCGTCGCCGTAGCGGCGTGAACCGTGGTCATCAGACCGCGCTTGATGCCGAACTTGTCGTTCAGAACCTTGGCGACCGGAGCCAGACAGTTGGTCGTGCAGGAAGCGTTGGAAACGATGGTCTGACCGGCATAGCTGTCGGTGTTGACGCCGCAGACGAACATCGGAGTGTCGTCTTTGGACGGAGCGGAAAGAACAACTTTCTTCGCGCCGGCATCGATATGTTTCTGAGCGGTTTCCTTAGTCAGGAAGAAGCCGGTGGATTCGACGACGACTTCAGCGCCGATGTCACCCCACTTGAGGTTCGACGGATCTTTTTCAGCGGTGATGCGGATCGCTTTGCCGTTGACGACCAGTTTGCCGTCTTTCACTTCGACCGTGCCGTTGAAGCGGCCGTGTACGGAGTCAAACTTCAGCATATAAGCCAGATATTCCACATCCAGCAGGTCATTGATGCCAACCACTTCGATGTCTTTACGATCAGCAGCGGCACGGAAAACCATGCGGCCGATGCGTCCGAAACCATTAATACCAACTTTGATAGCCATTCTTTTCTCCCTTTGCTTTGCGCCCCGCCAGGGGCTGTTTTTCATAAAATCCCGCGAACCCTACCGGAACACCCCCACCCCGTCAATCCTCCGCACCCGCAAACTTGACTCCCCCGCCCAAAGCCTCAACACTCTCTGCAAACAAAGGATTTTTATGATTAAACGCTCTTATCTGTTAACCCGTGTCATGGGCATCCCGGTGCGGGTGCACATCACGCTGATTATTCTGCTGATCATTCTGGGTTTTTCGTACGGCCTTATGGGGTTGCTCTATTCGATAGCGCTTTTCGCCAGCGTAGCATTGCATGAACTCGGCCATTCGTGGGTCGCCATCCGCAAAGGATGCCATGTCCGCGAAATCATGCTGCTGCCGATCGGCGGTGTTGCAAAAATGGACTCCATTCCATCACGTCCGATGGATGAGTTTCTCGTCGCCGCCGCCGGACCGCTGACCAGTTTCATACTGGCGGTTCTTTTCAACTGGCTTGGTGATTTCGCTTTCCTCTTCCTCTCCCTGCGTAACGTGAATCTGATGCTGTGTCTCTTCAACCTGTTACCGTCATTTCCGATGGATGGCGGGCGCATTTTCCGCGCTTTCATGACACCGCGCCTTGGTCGGCTTAAAGCCACCGAACTGGCCGCACGCATCGGTCGTATTATGGCTATCGCCGGCGGAATTTTCGGCCTGTTCCAAGGCAACTTCTTTTTGGTGCTGATCGCCATCTTCATCTATCAGGCGGCAGGTGCGGAATATCGCGCGGTCTATATGCAGCAGATGAGTCAGGGATGGTTCACGACCGAACAGTCCGCCGATGTGGATGTGAGTCCGCCGCCCTACGCCCGCAAAGCGCCGCCAGCCTGGAAGGGATGGAAAAATAAAACCAACTCCTTCTTCAACGACCTGTTTAAAAACTGGCAGTGAACCGGCTGATAGCCACCTACTTCACTACGGGCTGGTAAACGTCCTGCGCGGGGCTAACCGTTTGCTTCGGATAGCGAAAAAACAGATCCCATACGATCAACATAATCAGAACCAATCCCGCCGAACCTAGAATGCTGATCCAGAATTTTTTACTGAATTTCGGATTCTTCAGCAGATGCCGAAGCCGTCGGAACCCGCTGTTGCGGCTACGGCGCCGGTGCGTCGCCGAAAGATCTTTTTTAACGACCTCATCAAATGTTTCCTGACGACGCTTCCGGCGACGCTTTTTGGGCGGCTCCGCCTTCTTCGCCCACGGCGGTTCTTTCAATTCATAGATATCGGATGAGGCCATAATGTTTTTCCACAGTAATGATTCGCGTCCCGTTTGACAGTGTTTTTTACTCTAAAAATCTAAAATAACACCCTTTGCCGCCGACCCGTTCGCTGACGGCCTTTGGTCCACCGACCCGGCATGGATTGCCAACAGAATCGAACCGATTATAATTAAAGCAGTCAACAGAGTCAGCACGCCGAACCCGACAAGCGCGACTTTCTGCCCAAAGGATCGGTGATGTTGTCTGCGAGGATGGTGCTGATGGTGAGGCACAGGCTCTTCGCCGCGCGCGCGCAGATATTCATTCCGACGCTGGGAAACCGCCGAACGCCTTTTCCGGTTTGAAACCGGAGGTTCCTGCATTCCGTAAATATCAGAGGACATGACCAACCTCCTCGACCATTTTCTTAATTACGCCGCGACGGGATTCAATGACGCCACGGGCGGCGGCACCGAGCTGTTCGCGGACTGGAGAACCGGAAAGTAATTCAGCAATAGTTTCTTCCAAACCTTGAAAATCAGCGACCTGCCGCAAGGCTTTCGCCGCAAGAAAATCATCCATGACGGACGGGAAGTTTTCCATATTCGGCCCAACGACGATCGGTTTACCGAACAGAGCCGGTTCAATCGGATTCTGCCCGCCATGTTCGCAGAGACTCTTGCCGACAAACACCACGTCGGCGGCGGCATAAAAATTCATCAGCTCACCGGTCGTATCTACAACCAGAACATCGGGCTTTGCCGCGCCGTTGTCCAT
>JBAXDG010000114.1:0-3845 GCA_037141075.1 Kiritimatiellales bacterium | reverse complement strand
GGCTGCATGAGAAAAAGGCTCCGGTGGACACAATCCGGGTGAGCGATGAGCTCAATGTGGATATGGCTCCGGACGGAACCGTGTATGGCATAGAACTGCTGAACGCCAACGAACAGCTTCAGGCGGAGGCCGGGGGCCATCTGGTTACGGTCAGCAAAACCGGAACTCTTCGGAAAGAAGAACCGCTGGCGGTACATGAAGAGCCGGGCGAGTACAAAACTGACGAATGAACGCGAATTCACGCGAATATTCCAACATTTCTTTATTCCACCGTTCCATGGAGATTTTTTATGGCTGAATTACCGAAAAATTATGAACCCGCCGGTGTCGAGGCGAAGTGGTATGCGAAGTGGCTGGAGGAAAAAGCCTTCAGCGCGAAGCCGGACGCGGGCAAAGAGCCGTGGACGATTGTCATTCCGCCGCCGAATGTGACCGGTATTCTGCACATGGGCCACGCGCTGAATAACACCATTCAGGATGTGCTGATCCGTTGGCAGCGTATGCAAGGCAAGAACGTGCTGTGGGTGCCGGGCACCGACCACGCGGGTATCGCGACGCAGAACGTCGTGGAGCGCAAGCTGGCTAAAGAAGGCAAGAGCCGCCACGACCTTTCGCGCGATGAATTTCTGAAGGAAGTCTGGACGTGGAAAGAGGAGTACGGCAGCACGATTGTCAGCCAGCTCAAGAAGCTCGGTTCCTCCTGCGACTGGGAGCGCGAGCGCTTCACGATGGATGAAGGCTTGAGCAAGGCCGTTCTCGAAGTGTTCTGCCGCCTGTATGACAAAGGACTGATTTATCGCGGCAACCGCATCATCAACTGGTGTTCGCGATGCACGACTGCGCTTTCGGACGAAGAGAGCGAACACGTCGAGACCGAAGGCGCGCTGTATTACATCCGCTACACCGTCAAAGACGAAAAACGCAAGATCACCGTCGCCACCACGCGTCCGGAAACGATGCTCGGCGACGTGGCTGTCGCCGTCAGCCCGCGCGACAAACGCTATGCTGACCTGGTTGGCAAGACGCTGATTCTTCCAATCCTTGGAAGAGAAATTCCAGTCGTTGCCGACGAATTTGTCGATCCAAACTTTGGAACCGGTTGCGTCAAAGTGACCCCGGCACACGATCCGAACGACTTTGAGATCGGTCTGCGCCACAAGCTGACGCCGATCAATGTGATGGACGATCACGGCATAATGAACGAAGCGGCCGGGCCGTACGCCGGACTTGACCGTTTCGACTGCCGCAAGCAACTGGTCGAAGACCTGAAGCACGGCGGGCTGATCGAGAAGATTGACAAGCACATGCACTCGGTCGGTCACTGCTACCGGTGTCATACGGTCGTCGAGCCGCGCCTTTCGCCGCAGTGGTTTGTGAACATGAAGCCGCTGGCTAAGCCCGCCATCGAAGCGGTGCGCGACGGCCGCATCAAGTTTGTGCCGGAGCGCTGGAACAAGGTGTATCTCGACTGGATGGAAAACATTCGCGACTGGTGCATCTCGCGTCAGATCTGGTGGGGCCACCGCATTCCGGTTTTCTACTGCGATGCCTGCGGACATGAATGGGCGGCGCGGGAAGTTCCCGGAAGCTGTCCGGTTTGCAACGTGAAGGATATTCGTCAGGACGAAGACGTGCTCGACACCTGGTTTTCGTCGTGGCTCTGGCCGTTCAGCGTGTTCGGCTGGCCGGAAAAGACGGAAGACCTGAACCATTTTTATCCGACCAAAACACTGGTGACCGCTTCGGAAATTATTTTCTTCTGGGTGGCGCGCATGATCATGGCGGGCATGGAGTTCATGGGTGAGATTCCGTTCGATACGGTTTATATCCACGGCACCGTGCGCGACGATCAGGGCCGCAAGATGAGCAAGAGCCTCGGCAACTCCATCGATCCGCTCAACATCATCGACAAATACAGCGCCGACGCGCTGCGTTTCAGTCTGATGATGCTGACGGCGACGGGGCAGGACGTTTATATCAGTGACGAAAAATTTGAGCTGGGCCGCAACTTCTGCACGAAGATCTGGAACGCCGCGCGCTTTATGCAGATGAACGCCACCGGCGCGCCGATCGATCCCGATAAGATTGATTTTAGCAAGATGACGCTCAGTCCGGACGATCAGCACATCCTCGCCAAGCTGAGCGAGGCCGTCCGCAACACCGAGGATAATCTGGCGCGCTGCCGCTTCAACGACGCCTCGCTGGCGATGTACGACTTCATGTGGCATCACTACTGCGACTGGTACGTTGAATATTCCAAGAGCGTGTTCCGCGGCGAAGACGCGCAGCGCAAACAGGAAGTCGAACAGGTGATGCACTATGTCTTTTCGAACGCCATTCGTCTGCTGCATCCGTTCATCCCGTTCATCACCGAAGAGCTGTGGCACGGCATGGGATATAACGGTTCCTGTGAGTCCATTCAAACCGCACCGTGGCCGAAAGCACTCTCCTATGAAGACCTGAGCGCATGGGGCGTGAAACGTGAGACGGTTGATTATGTGGACGCCAAGCATGACCTGATTCGCGTCGGCCGTACTCTGCGCACCGATTACAATCTCACGCCGAAACAGCAGGCTAAGTTTTATATCCGCCCGGCGCAGGAGCGCACCGGCAAGTTGCTTCGCGAGGACATCGCCTCGGTTTCATCGCTGCTCGGCGCGGAATCCATCGGGATTGACCGCGACTTCACGCCGGAAGGCGCTATGCCCAGCGGGATCAGCCAGCTCGGTACAGTTTATATGTCCATCGAAGGACTGGTGGACACCGATGCCGAAATCAAGAAGCTGAAAAAGCAGATTGAGATCGTCGAGAACGGCATCACCGGAATCGTCAAAAAACTTTCCAATGCCGGTTTTATGAGCAAGGCGCCCGCCGACGTGGTTGCTGGCGAAGAGAAGCGTAAAGGCGAGTTGCTCGAAAAACGGGAAAAACTCCAGAAGCTGATCGAAACGCTGTCCGCCTGAGATTCGCCATGAATGAGCTCAAACCCAAAGCGCAGCGGCTGCCGCAGTGGATGCGGCGGCCGATCGCGACGGACCAGAGCTATCCGGACGTGAGCAAACTGCTGGAGAGCCTTCAGCTGAACACCGTCTGTGCCAGCGCGAAATGTCCCAACCGCCATGAGTGCTGGAACAGCGGAACAGCGACCGTGATGATTCTCGGCAACATCTGCACACGCAACTGCCGTTTCTGCAATGTGAATACCGGTAAGCCGTCGCCGGTAGATCCGGATGAGCCGGCCCGCGTGGCTGAGGCCGCCAAACGGTTGAATCTAAGACATGTGGTGATCACCAGCGTGACCCGTGACGATTTATCCGACGGCGGCGCGCAGGCTTTTGCCGATACCATCCACGCGGTGAAGGTTGCGATGCCGGAAGCATCGGTCGAAGTTTTGACGCCGGATTTTGTGGAGCATCTCGATATCGTTCTGGACGCGAAGCCGGATGTGTTTAATCACAATCTCGAAACGGTCGAGCGGCTTCAGGCAACGGTTCGTCCGCAGGCGAGCTATGAGAAATCGCTGGCAACATTGCGTAAGGCGGCGGAGCGGGGCGGAGTGCAGGTGAAGTCGGGACTGATGCTCGGTCTTGGCGAAACGGACGAGGAGATTTTCCAATGTCTGGAAGATTTGTATGCGGCGGGCGTCCGCCTGCTGACACTGGGGCAGTATCTGGCGCCGACACGTAAACATCATCCGGTCGAACGCTATCTTTCTCCTGAGCATTTTGATAAACTGGCCGCACGAGCTCGGGAACTCGGATTTGAAGGCGTGGCGGCGGGACCGCTGGTACGCTCCTCCTACCGGGCCGATGAACTGGCACGCGCGGACTGAAGTCCGCTTGAAT
>JBAXDG010000113.1:0-3906 GCA_037141075.1 Kiritimatiellales bacterium | reverse complement strand
TCGTCGACGCCGGACTGCGCGCGCCGTCCGAGGCGGCCCGCGCCATGGAAATGGGGTGCGACGCCGTGCTCGTTAATTCCGCCATCGCCGCCGCCAGAGATCCGGCTGCGATGGCCCGCGCTTTCGCGCTTGGCGTCGAAACCGGATTCGCCGCGCGGCAGGCTGGCCTCATGCCGAAATCGGATGTTGCGGTTGCAACAAGTCCATTAACTTCCTTTTTAAAATAGGTCACATAAGTCCCATACGTCCAATGCAACACCTGCCCGACTGGTTAAATCCTGAACCCTGGCTGAAACACACCGTTTCGGCACAGGAGGTCGAGCGCGCACTCGGCGCGGAGTCGCCGGACGAAGCAACGCTGGCCGCCCTGCTCTCGCCTGCGGCGGCGGAATTTCTGGAGCCAATGGCGGCGCGGGCGCAGGCGCTGACTCGCCGTCACTTTGGGCGCACGGTTCAGCTTTATGTTCCGCTTTATCTTTCCAGCCACTGTTCCGGCGGCTGCGCCTACTGCGGCTTCGCCGCCGACCGGTTGACCGACCGGCACGCGCTGGATTTTGCCTCGGTTGAAAAAGAGCTGGAGGCGATTCATTCGATGGGCTTTGAAGAAGTGCTGCTGCTGACCGGCGAGCGCTCATCACAGGCCGACCTCGACTATCTGCGTGAATGCGTCCGGCTGGCCGCGCGCCGGTTTCACAACGTCGCCATCGAAGTTTTTCCTATGGCCGAAGAAGAATACCGCTCGCTGGCGGAAGCCGGATGCACCGGCGTGACGCTTTATCAGGAAACGTATCATCCGGAAACCTACGACCGGATGCACCGCTGGGGCCCGAAAAAAGATTTCTTCCAACGTTTGGAAGCGCCGTCGCGTGCGCTTTCCGGCGGACTGCGCTTCGCCGGGCTCGGCGCACTGCTCGGCCTCGCCGATCCGCGTTATGACATGCTCGCGCTCTATCGCCATGTCCGCTATCTGCAGAAAACGCACTGGCAGACGGGATTGACGGTTTCGTTCCCGCGCATCCGCCACGAGGCCGGCGGTTTTGTTCCTCCGCATCCGGTGAACGAAAAAACACTCGCGCAAATTATCTTCGCGTTTCGTATTTGTCTGCCCGATATGCCGCTGGTGCTCTCGACCCGCGAGGGTGCCGCCTTCCGCGACGGCATGGCCGGAATCGGCGTCAACAAAATGAGCATCGCCAGCAAAACCACCGTCGGCGGCTATGGTAGTGAAGGTTCCAAAGAGGGACAATTTGATGTCAGCGACGACCGCAGTCTCGACGAATTCTGCGCGATGCTGCGCGGCAAAAAACTGGAGCCGGTTTTCAAAAACTGGGACGGCGTTTATCGACTCACGGCCTGAACATGAAATAGACCGCGCCGAGAATGCAGAGTCCGGCCCAAAGATAATCGAGCTTGATCGGCTGTTGCATATAAAAGATGGAAAACGGCACGAATACCGAGAGGGCGATCACTTCCTGCATGATTTTGAGCTGCGGCAACGAAAGCTGCGTGTAACCAATCCGGTTCGCCGGAACCTGAAGCAGGTATTCGAACAGCGCGATGCCCCAGCTGACCAGCGCGGCGATAATCCATTTGCGGCCGGACAGGTTGCGCAGGTGGGCGTACCACGCGAACGTCATGAAGACATTAGAGAGCGCCAGCAGAAGCGCGGATTGCATGGCGGGCGGAATAGCGAAAAGTTTCATATTATCCATGCATAAGAGACCACACCGCCGCTTCGATATCGGGCTGACGCAAAAGGCTCTCGCCGACCAGAATCGCGGTAATTCCCGCATCGCGAAGCATTTTCACATCATCCGCCGTGCGGATGCCGCTTTCGCTGATCAACGTGCAACCGTTCGGCGCGAGTCTGCGGAGCTGAAGCGTGGTTTCCAGTTTCGTTTCAAATGTTTTCAGGTTGCGGTTGTTGATGCCGATACATTCCGCGCCAGCGGTGCCCGCCCGTTTCATTTCATCTTCCGTATGCACTTCAACCAAAGCCGTCATACCGGAGGCTTCGATCAGCCGGATATATTTCTTCAGCTCCGCATCGCCGAGCGCGGCGACAATCAGGAGCACGGCCGACGCGCCGAGCGCTTCGGCGTGGAAAATCTGGCGCGGATCGATGACAAATTCCTTGTAGAGCATCGGCAGACTGGTCGCGGCGCGCACCGCGTTCCACTGCCCTTCGCCGCCGCCGAAATATTTTGCGTCCATCAGACAGGAAATCGCCTGCGCGCCGGACGCTTCATAGGCGCGGGCGATCGCGGCGGGATCAAACGGCTCGCGGATCGGCCCGGCCGACGGCGACTGGCGCTTCACTTCGGCGATCAGACCAATCGGCACGGCTTTCAGCGCGGTGATAAAGTCTGGCGCCGCCTGCCGCGCGGGCTTTCCATCGCAGGCTGTGCATTCGGTTCCGACGTGCGGAAGTTTTTCAACGACCGTTTCCAAGGTTTGGAAATAGCCGGGCGTCTCAATTTCGCGCCGCTTATTGGCTATGATTTCATCTAGGATGTTCATTGGCCCGCTACTTCCTTTTGCTTCATTTTTAGATAGGCCTCGATGAAGTCGCCGATGTTGCCGTCGAGCACGCTCTGGGTATTGCCGCTCTGCGCGTCGGTGCGGTGATCTTTGACCATCGTGTAGGGTTGCAGGACGTAAGAGCGGATCTGATGGCCCCAGGCAATTTCCCCTTTGGCTCCATAAAACTGCTCGGCGGCCTGTTTCTTTTTATCCAGCTCGTACTCGTACACTTTGGCGCGCAGCATCTTCATGGCTTTGTCGCGGTTCTTGTGCTGAGAGCGTTCGGCCTGACATTGCGTGATAATGCCAGACGGAATGTGGACGATGCGCACGGCGGAATCAGTGGTGTTCACGTGCTGTCCGCCCTTGCCGCTTGAGCGATAGGTGTCGATCCGCAGATCTTTTTCTTCAATCTCAACCTCGACGTCGTCGTCGATTTCGGCGGTGACGTCGAGCGCAACGAACGAGGTATGGCGGCGCGCGGCGGAATCGAACGGGCTGATGCGCACCAGCCGGTGCACACCGCGCTCGCTCTTGAGATTACCGTAGGCATAGTCGCCGGAAACCTGAAAGGCCACGCTCTTGATCCCCGCCTCTTCACCCGGTTGAATATCGAGCACATCCACGGTAAATCCATTGCGTTCGGCATACCGGCGATACATGCGGTAAAGCATGTCGGCCCAGTCGCACGACTCTGTTCCGCCCGCGCCGGCGTGCAGACTGAGATAGGCGTTTTTAGAATCCAGCGGTCCGCCGAGTAGCGACTGCATTTCCAAAGCCCGGAAACTGGTTTCGCAATCGGAAAGCATC
Source organism: Kiritimatiellales bacterium (assembly GCA_037141075.1). Lineage (GTDB taxonomy): Bacteria > Verrucomicrobiota > Kiritimatiellia > Kiritimatiellales > Tichowtungiaceae > Tichowtungia. The sequence goes on along the minus strand of JBAXDG010000113.1, from coordinate 573 downwards.
TGTTCAATTTCGCCGGCGGCGGCCTGCTGTCCAGCTTCGTCTTCTGTTTCGGCAAGTTCCAGCATTACGCCGGCGTCGCCGAGCGCGGCTTCGATTTTTTGAAACGGCCCCAGCACCGCTTTAGCCGCTTTCGTGGCCGCGATATTCGCCGCCGTGCGGGTTTGATCGTTCCAGAAGCCGGGCGAAAGCGTTTCCGCTTCAAGGCGGCTCAGCTCGTCGATCTTTTCGTTGATGCCAAGGTAGCCGCGCATTTCTTCCATGCGCGCGCGGACCGTCTCCATTTTTTCTTTTAGTTCTTCGAGCATGCGGAACTTTTCCGGCGTTTGATCAAGAGGATGATAAATAACGCAACACTCCCGGCCAGGCAAGCCTGCGCAAAGAGGTCGCCGAAGCGGACGTAAAAGGTGGCCTCATGCTCCAGGCTGGCTGGAACGGTTTCTGTGACCTGAAATCCCTGTGTGCGGGGAGCGAGCGTCTGCGTGATGCAACCGAACGAATCGATGGAGCAAGTGATGCCCGTATTGGCGCAGCGCAGCATCGGCAGACGGGTTTCCACACAGCGGAACACCGCGT
>JBAXDG010000112.1:0-3987 GCA_037141075.1 Kiritimatiellales bacterium | reverse complement strand
GGCCGGTGACAATATCGCTCTCTTCGCCGCGCGCCGTCATCATGACGACGGGAATGTCGCGGCTGGCATCGTTTTGCTTGAGTTCGCGGCAGATTTGCAGTCCGTCTTTTCCAGGCAACATGAGGTCGAGCAGAATAAGATCGGGTTTCTTCTTCGTGACCGTCTTCAGACCGGCTTCGCCGGATCCCGCTTCGATTACGGCAAAGTTTTCGCGCTCGAGATTGTAGCGCACCAGTTCGCGGATATCCTCTTCGTCCTCAACAATCAGAATCTGCGGTTTTGAAACAGCCATGATTTTCCTTCGTTCACTGCGGTAAAGTTACCCTGCAAATCCGGAAAAAGCCAGTTTTCCAATACCTGAAAAAATATCACCGCAAAGATTATGTGGCTCCAAGGCGTTCCCAAGGATTAGAAAAATCGGGTTAAAAAGTTCCAATTTTTGAAAAATTTAAAGCAAAAGCTTCCAATACCTGTAAGGCCGTCCACTACGGTTTCACAAAAACTTACAGTTTAAAAATGCGCCCGCGTGTTGGCGACTTATCATGTATAGCCCAGCGAGCGGCAGGGAAGTGTTGCGGGGGTAGACCGTAAGATGACGAAGGCCGAAGACCTTCTTTTTATTCGTAATATGCTTTCTCGGTCAGGGAGCCAAGAGAGATATCAATATTACCTACTTTGAGCTTACTTATACTATCGATGCGAAGAGCGATGCACAGATTACTGACTACTGCCTCATCGAAAGCATCTGTTGCCTTCAAGCCCATTGCACCTTGCATTCCTAATATGCGCGGGAGGGTGAGGACGCCCTTGGCCTTTTCAACCGCAACGATGTTGGCAGCCTTGGCCTTTTCCTGCGCATTGCTGTACGCCTTCAGAATGGCGGGAATACTGAGAGCAGCCAGAAGACCGATAATCGATATGGTGAGCATAATCTCGATCATCGTGAACCCTTTTTTACCCCTCTTCTTCATTTTCTGCTCTCGGTTCATTTCCTGCTTAATTTCCTACTTGCGACTTACCCTGTTTTGTTTCGCTACCGCTATTTATCTCATCTATAGCTTATGTATTAGCAATTTTCGGGCCAGAAAATCAACGGGTTATTTATGAACAAGGAAACCTGCGTGCGGCACGCCTATCGCCTTAAGACGGCAGAGAAAAACAACCGATCTCAGATTATCGATTCCGGACGGTGGCGCACGATGGTTCCCTCGACCAGATAAATAACATCTTCGGCGATATTGGTGGCGTGATCTCCGATCCGCTCGATATTGCGCGAAGCCAGCAGCATATCCAGATAGCAACTGATGCGGGCGGGATCCTTCTGAATCTGCGCCTCTACAAACCGGCGAACTTGTCTGCAAAACTGATCCACGGCCTCATCCGATCCGCAGACCGCTTTGGCCGGTCCGGCGTCGAAATTCACAAAAGCGTTCAGGCTGTCGTGCACCATGTCGCGGGCCCGGGTTGCCGCCTGACCGAGTTCGTCCGGCATCGTCAGCGCAGGCTCTTTACACATTTTAACGGCACGCTTGGCAATGTTAGTAGCCAGATCGCCAATACGCTCCAGATCGTTGTTGATCTTGAGCACCGCTGTCAGAAAACGAAGATCCGTAGCCACCGGCTGGTAAAGCGCGAGAATTTTAAGCGCCTCCTCCTCGACTTCCACCTCAACCTTATCGACATCGAAATCGCCGCGGATCACCTGCTGAGCCAGCGCTTCATCGCGGGTCAGCAGCGCCTTGACGGCGAGGATCAGACTTTCCTCGACCTGTGCGCTGAGAGACAGAATCTGTTTTTTCAGCTTTCCAACTTCATTGATAAAAACCTGCGACATGATGTTCCTCCTATCCGAATCTTCCCGTCACGTAGTCCTGTGTTTCCTGCAGATGCGGGTTTTGAAAAATAGTACTGGTCGGGCCATATTCAATCAACCTTCCCAGATACATGAAAGCGGTAAAATCACTCACCCGCGCCGCCTGTTGCATATTGTGTGTCACAATCACAATCGTATACTCACCGCGCAGATCGGCAATCAGATCCTCAATTTTATTTGTGGCGATCGGGTCGAGCGCCGAACAGGGTTCATCCATCAGTAACACTTCCGGTTCGGCGGCGATGGCGCGGGCGATACAGAGTCGCTGCTGCTGGCCGCCGGACATGCCGAGCGCGCTTTCGTGCAGACGGTCTTTGGTTTCCTCCCAGATCGCCGCGCCGCGCAGACTGCGTTCACAGACCTCGTCGAGCACCGCCTTGTTGCGCTCGCCGTCGATACGGAGCGAATAAATGACGTTTTCGTAGACACTCATCGGAAACGGATTGGGCTTCTGAAAAACCATACCCATCCGCTTGCGCAGTTCAATCACATCGACCGACGGCGCATAGACCGGCTCGCCGTTCAGCTTCATTTCGCCGTTGATGCTTACCGTGCTGAGCAGGTCATTGATCCGGTTGATCGACCGCAGCAGCGTGGACTTTCCGCAACCGGATGGGCCGACCAGCGCAGTGACCTTTCCTTTCGGGATGATCATATTGATATCGAACAGCGCCTGCTTGGTGCCATACGAAAGATTGAAACCGGAAACGTCCACCAGAGCCGCTTCGCGATTCAACACATCGTGCGTCTCGGTCGGAAAGGTTTTTCCGGCGGCAATCTCCGCGAGGCGGTTCGATTTCTTTTTCGGTATGTTTTGCAGATCCATAGAACACTCCTTCACTAAAATGCGGCGGAAACAAACTTACGGCGCAGGCGGGTCCGCAAACGGACGGCCAGCAGATTGAGAAGAAAAATCAGCACGATCAGCAGCAGTGTGGTGGTGAAAACCATCGGCTTGGCGGCCTCACTGTTCTGGCTCTGAAAACCGAGGTCGTAGATGTGGAATCCAAGATGCATGAAACTGCGCTCGGCATGGATGAACGGAGTCACGCCGTCGACCGGCAGTTCCGGCGCCAGTTTCACCGCGCCGACGAGCATCAGCGGAGCCACCTCGCCCGCGCCGCGGGCCATGGCAAGAATCATACCAGTCATAATGCCGGGCATGGCGCGCGGCAGAACAATCCGTTTGATTGTCTGCCATTTACTTCCGCCGCAGGCATAGGAACCTTCGCGCATGGAATTCGGCACCGCCGCCAGTGCCTCTTCGGTGGCAACGATCACCACAGGAAGCGTCAGCAAAGCCAGCGTCAGCGACGCCCAGAGAATACCGCCTTTTCCAAAGGTTGGATTAGGCAGCGAGGAGGCAAAAAACAGTTCGTCAATCGAAGCGCCGACGAGGTAACAGAAAAAGCCAAGGCCGAACACGCCAAAGACAATGCTGGGCACCCCGGCCAAATTGTTGATGGAAATGCGCACCGCACTAACCACCAGTCCCGGTTTGGCATATTCGCGCAGATAGAGCGCCGCCATCACGCCGAACGGAACCACCGCCAGCGACATCAGCAGTGTCATAATCACGGTGCCGAAAATCGCCGGAAACACTCCGCCTTCGCTGTTGGCCTCGCGCGGTTCACCAAGCAGAAATTCGTGCCAGCGGCTGAAATACACGCCCGCCTTTCCAATGATTGAAAGCTGATTGGCTGGATAGGCGCGAACGACGTCCGAAAGCGGTATCGCCACGTCTTTTCCCTGCGCCGTTTTCAGATTCAGCACATAGCGGCTGTTTTCGGCGCGCAGTTGACTGATCTCTTCTTTGAGTGTGTTGAATTCAGTGGTGACGGATTTTTCCGTTTCGAGAAACTTCGTCTGCTCCGCCCGCCATGCCGAACTATTCAATCCGTCGCGCAGTTCCACAGTACGCAACGCCAGCCGCGCTTTTTCGAGCCGCCGGTTAACGCGACCAACCTCTTTCGTTTCAAGCGCGCGGATTTTTGCGCGCCGTTCGCTGACTTCATGGTGATACTCGTTAAATTTTTTCCAAACGGTTTCCGGCGTGGAAGCCACCGCTTCGCCACCCAGTGTAAACCCTTCGGGAATTCCGTAGAAACGACCCC
>JBAXDG010000111.1:0-3997 GCA_037141075.1 Kiritimatiellales bacterium | reverse complement strand
TGCACGACATTGGAACCTTCATCAATAATCGCAGCCACCATAAACACAGCCAATACCTGATCGAAAACAGCGATATTTTCGGACTGAGCAAACAGGATCTGAACATCGTTGCGCTGACGGCCCGCTACCATCGCAGCGCCCTGCCCCGTCCGACACACACCGCCTACACCGCCCTGACCCGCGCCAACCGGCTGCGCGTCAGCAAGCTCGCCGCCATTCTGCGTGTGGCCGATGCGCTGGATCGCGGTCACGCTCAACATATACGCAATCCGCAGTTCACGCTATTCCCCGACCGTCTGCAAATCGGCGTGCAGAATCTGAGCGACTGCGCTGTGGAAGAAGTGGCTCTGAAAGAAAAATCAGATCTCTTTGAACAGGTGTATGGAAAACGCGCCGTTCTCGTGAAAAGCAGACCGGGCAAGAAATGAGTGCAATGGACAGTAAACAGAAAAAGTTTTTTAACCGTGAGTTGAGCTGGCTCAACTTTAACCAACGGGTGCTGGAAGAGGCGAAGGATCCGCGTGCGCCTCTGCTGGAGCGTCTTAAATTTCTGGCGATTACCGCCTCCAATCTGGATGAGTTTTTCATGGTGCGTGTCGGCGGCCTTCAACTGGTTCGCAAAGCGGGCAAACGTCAACCCGATGCCGCCGGACTTACGCCGAAAATGCAGTTGGACGCCATTCAGAAGCGGGTTCGGCAGATGATCAGCGAACAGACGGACTGCTACAAAAACGAACTGGAACCCGCGCTGGCAAACAACGGCATACAGCGCATCAAACCGGACGCGTTGAACGGCGGACAAGAGCAGCATTTGGCGCGGCTGTTCGCCGAAGAAATCTATCCGGTGATCACCCCGGTCGCTCTGCAGGACAAATCGTCGTGCCCCGCCTTTCAAAATCTCAACCTCTATATGCTGGTTCGTCTCGCCGCAGAAACCGACGGACAGAAAGATCGCTATGCCGTTCTGCCGCTGAATCAACCCTTCGGGCGCTTCACTAGTCTGCCCTCTGAAAAAGGACGTTCGTTTATTCTGATCGAAGATGTGATTAGAAAAAATTTAAGCCGCTGGTTCACCGGACTCAACGTGCTCGAGTGCGCCGTATTCCGCGTCACCCGTAATGCGGATATCACCCTGCGCGAAGACGAAGCCTCCGATCTGCTCTCCGACATGGCCTCCATTCTCGAAGAACGCCGCTGGAGTAATTGTGTGCGCATTGAAATTGAATCGTCCGCCTCCCGCGCGGCACAGCATTTTCTTTGCACCCTGCTGGACACCGAACCGGCCAATGTCTTCCGCATCGACGGGCCGCTGAACTTGAGAGATTTTATGCTGCTCAGCCGGATCGAAGAGTTCAACGAGCTCAAAGCAAAAAACTGGCAGCCGCAACCTTCACCGCACATCGACCGCCATGTACCTATGTTCGGGCAGATCGCCGCAAACAACCTCCTGCTCTACCATCCCTACGAAAGTTTCGATCCGGTCGTCCGACTGATTGAAGAGGCGGCAGAAGATCCGTCCGTGCTGGCCATTAAGCAGGTGCTTTACCGCACCAGTTCCGGCAGCCCGATCATCACCGCGCTAGCGGAGGCTGCGGAGGCGGGCAAATCGGTCACCGCGCTCGTGGAACTTAAAGCCCGCTTTGATGAAGAGCGGAACATCAACTGGGCGCAGCAGCTGGAGCAGGCTGGCGTGCAAGTTGTGTACGGCGTGCAGGGGCTCAAGACGCACGCCAAAGTTTGCCTGATCGTTCGGCGCGAACCGCAAGGCATTGTCCGCTATGTCCATTACGGAACCGGCAACTACAACGACACCACGGCCAGACTCTACAGCGATATCAGCTTTATGACCCGCGACGATGATCTGGGCGCCGATGCGTCTACCTTCTTCAACGCCGTCTGCGGTTATTCGCAACCGGCCGGTTTGCGCAAGGTTTTCATGGCGCCGCTGGGAATCCGCGATCGTCTGACTGAACTGCTCGACGGTGAAATCGAACGAAGCCAGCAAGGCCATAAAGCGCTGATTCTGCTGAAGATGAATTCGCTGGTCGATGAAGCGTTGATTGAAAAACTCTACGAAGCCTCCCGGGCTGGTGTGCGCATCAAACTGAATGTGCGCGGCATCTGTTGTCTGCGGCCCGGCGTGCCGCGGCTGAGCAAAAACATCACCGTCACTAGCATTGTCGGCCGTTACCTCGAACATGCACGCATCTTTTATTTCTACCGGGGCGGCGACGAAAAAGTATTCATCTCCAGCGCCGACTGGATGCCGCGCAATCTCGACCGGCGGGTCGAGCTGATGATTCCGGTCGAGGATCGACCAAGCCGCCGCCGGCTGATTGAAATTATCAAAACTCATTGCGACGACACCGTCAAAAGCTGGACGCTTCTTTCCGATGGAACGTATGTCCGCACCGCAACACTCCCCGGCAAAAAGAAAAAAGTTAATAGCCAGCAGTTGTTCTACGAACAGGCTTGCGAAGCAACCCGCGAGGCCGCCCGGCCCAACCGCACCACGTTGCGCCCGCTCCGCCCGGCCAAACAGAAATGACCCGGCCCTCTTTTGCGTTGTCAGTCCCCGTCACAGCACATATCCTGAGCATATCGAAAGGAACATCCCATGGCTGTCAATAAAACCCGTTGCATCGGAATTCTAACCTCAGGCGGTGATTGTCCGGGACTTAACGCCGCCATCCGAGGCGTCGCCAAAGCCGCGTTGCATAACGGCACCAAGGTCATCGGCATTCAGGACGGCTTTCGCGGTCTGGTCGAAAACCGTACCGTTGCTCTGGAGGATGCCACTGTCAGCGGCATTCTGACACATGGCGGAACCTTTCTGGGATCCAGCCGCGATAAGCCGCACAAGATGGATATGGGCGGTAAGGTCATGGATATGACGGATGTCGCCGTTGCCAATCTGAAAAAACTGCACATCGACTGTCTCGTCTGCCTCGGCGGCAACGGTACTCAGAAAAACGCTTTGAGGCTGCACGAAAAAGGCGGCATCAATGTGCTGACGTTGCCAAAAACCATCGATAACGATGTGGCCGAAACCGACATTACGTTCGGGTTCGATTCCGCCATGTCCATCGCCACCGAAGCCATTGACCGGTTGCACACCACGGCCACCAGCCACCACCGCGCCATGGTTTGCGAAATCATGGGCCATCAGGCGGGCTGGCTTCCGCTCGGCGCGGGAATCGCCGGCGGCGCGGATGTTATCCTGATTCCAGAAATTCCCTACGATCTTAAGGTTGTCGTCGAACACATCATGGTTCGCCGCCACCATAACAAACGGTTTTCTATCATCGCTGTCGCAGAAGGTGCCGTTTCAAAGGCAGAGGCCGCAGAAAGCGCTCCTGGGAAAAGAAAACCGGAAATGCCCGCCATTCATAAAGAGAAGAACGGTCTGGTGTTGATTCAGGAGCCGAAAGCCAGTCGTATCGCCCGTGAAATCCAGCAGCTTTCCGGAGTGGAGGTTCGCGTCACCTCGCTGGGTCATATCCAGCGCGGCGGAATTCCCACGGCATATGATCGTCTGCTTTGCACCCGGCTCGGCACCAAGGCCGGACAGCTTCTCGCCGATGGCATCTATAACGTCATGGTCGCGATCCGCGGGCAGGAATGTGTTTCGGTGCCACTGGAAAAAGTGGCCGGCATCACCCGCACGGTTCCGAAAGATCATTCCTGGATTGAAACCGCCCGGCTAGTCGACACCTGCATGGGAAATTAGTGTCATGGGCTGCCTTAAAGGAAAATCTGAAAACAAAGAGAAGCCGAATCGCTTCAAATGCAAAAAATGCGGTGCCGTCAGTAAAAAAGAAAATCACCTCTGCAAACCGAAAAAGATCAAAGAATGATTTTTTTCAATGTATGGAAAAATAGACCCGGAGTTCCAATCCTTGGAAAAAAGGTGCAGGCCGCCGGGGTTACCGGCGGCCTGCGGGGTTGTGATCCGCTCACGCGGATCAGAGGCTTTGAACAGGAATCTTAAAACTTG
>JBAXDG010000110.1:0-4002 GCA_037141075.1 Kiritimatiellales bacterium | reverse complement strand
CCGCAATCGCGCGGCCGATCCGCACCGCACCGCCGGTCACCAATGCTCTTTTGCCGTTCAGATTCATATTTTATATGTTCGAAAAGAACCTCGCAGCCGTGCTTCGCATAGGCAAGAGACGGATTTCACGCAGGCTCACTTGATTGGTTCGGTTAGTTTTAATTTTGCTTTGCTAAAGGATGGAATCGTTTTTCTGGCACCAGTTGTTGTGATATAGGTGTACATACCGTTGAATACATAGAATGTATCCTCAAGCGATTGCCCTTCTTGATAAAGGCGTCCATCCTCTTTTTTGATATAAACGGTCATGTCGAAATAGTCTTTATTGATATACGTTTTATATGCATAAAGAACTCCGTCGTCCAATATCTGGAAGGCTTTAATTTTCGAACATAAGCTACTTAACGAATCCTTATCGTTTTTCAGATTTCCAACGACCGTATTCAGATAGTTTTCGAGTCCGCCGGTTTGTTGAGTGAGATATATTAACATAAACATATCGAGGGGCATTTCTTTATTCATTGCAAGGCCCTTATATCCGGCTTTTTTACAAGCCGCATCAACCATGTTTATCTCTTGTTGAAATGTTTTTTCTTCCTCTTGTTTATTTTGGAATCTGAGTTCGTTCTTTTTTTCAAATTCTTTCCTCACTTGCTCATCCACTGCTTCTTTTTCTCGGATGCATTGAAGTTCGAGTTCTTTCTTTTCCCTTATCTCTTTATTCTTTTGCTCCCTTGTCGCATTTATTCCTGCTTGCTCCCTCTGTATTTCTTCATTTTGCACCTTAACTACCGCATTGAAAACCTCGATATATTTATTAAAAAGAACAGCATCTTTTGCGCTTTCCTCTATCAACCGGGTACCAGTTGCTTTCTTTTTTAGCGTAATTGTTTGGTCTGAGTCATCGAGGCAGATATTGATGAATAATTGGGGGTTACTTTTTGATGGGTTTAGGATAATGGAGTAAGAACCTCCTGTTTTTTCAGTGCGATAAGTTTGAGGACTTTGTTTTGTTTGCTCTAAAGCTTCGTTAATAAGGCGTTTGGAGTTTTCTTGGGCTTCTTTAATCTGTTTCTCAACAGATGCATTGGGAAGACGGGCAAACGCAGAAATTCCGCAAAAAGTCACAAGGAATATAGCTAAAATTTTTATTTTCATTTTCCCCCCATCGAACAGTTCATGCCGAAACGTTTCTGCCTATCACGCGAATTCTGGTGTTAGGCAGAAAGATTTCCTGCATTTACTACCTCAAGTCCTTAATCCACTCAATTAGTGTGCGCGCGCCGAAGAGGGTGGCGCCGGCATCCGTCCAAGGTTTGGAACTTTCTTCATAGGCTGTGCCTGCGATATCGAGGTGCGCCCACGGAATATCTTCGGGAACAAAGTTGGCGAGGAACGCCGCGCCGTTGGTGGTTCCGGCGGTGCTGGATTTGCTGATGTTCCGCAGGTCGGCGAAGGTGCCTTTCATGTCGTCCATGTTTTCCGGCCAGAGCGGCAGTTCCCAGAGGCGTTCGCCGGCGGCATCGCCCGCTTTGATCAGCGTCTGGTTGAATTTGTGATCGTTACCGACGATAGCGGCGGCGGTGTAGCCGAGCGCGGTGACGACCGCACCGGTGAGCGTGGCGAGGTCAACAATGGCGGCGGGTTTATGCAGTTTCGCGAGCGAGAGCGCATCAGCCAGTACGAGGCGGCCTTCGGCGTCGGTGTTGAGAATTTCAATCGTTTTGCCGTTGTGGGCTTTGACGATATCGCCGGGACGGGCGGCGCTTCCGCTGGGCATGTTTTCCGCCACGGCCAGCATACCGATGACCGGTGTTGATGGTTTTAGCTGAGCGACCATCTGCATAGCGGCCAATACAGCCATACCGCCGCTCTTGTCGTACTGCATCCATTCCATGTGTTTGCCGGTTTTGAGCGAGAGTCCGCCGGAGTCAAAGGTGATGGTTTTGCCGACGAGGACAACCGGTTTGGCTTTGGGGTTTGTCCCTTTGTATTTGAGCGTGATGATTTTGGCGTCCTGCTCGCTGCCCGCCGCGACGGCGAGTATGGCGTTGCAGTTTTTCTTTTTGAGTTCGGCTTTATTGAGTACGGAGAAGGCGAGGCCGTTTTCTTTAGCCATTTTCTGCGCCCAGTTGGCGACCTTCTGCGAAGTGCATTCGTTGCCGGGCAGATTGGCGAGGTCGGCGGTGGCGAGTAGTGCCTGACTTTCCCGTTCGGCTTCAGTCAGCGCTTTACGGCAGGCAGAGGCGTTCGCGCACGGCCCGGCGAAGGTGAGCGACAGTTCACGTTTTTTGCTGCCGGTTTTGAATGTGTCAAAGCTGTAGGAGCCCCATGCGGCGCCGCGGGCGACAGCGCGCACAAAAGCGGCTTCGGACACCTTGCTGAGTTCTCCGGCGGTGACGGTGGCGAAATTTTTGATACCGGCTTTTTTACCGGCGCGCACGGCGGCCGACGCGGCGCGTTCAAGATATTCCATGCGGAAATGTTTACGGTCGCCCAGTCCGGCGAGGACGATATTTTCCGCCTGAACTTTTCCAAAGGTTGGAAAAACGAGCGTCTGCGCATAGTCGCCGCTGAAGCCGGTTTTTTTAATCTGGCTGTTGAGCAGTTTGACCAGTTCTGTATGACCGCTGAGCAGCGGCTTTTTATTCTGCACAAAAATAATCCAGGCTTCTTTGGCCTGTGTTTCGAGCGGGCGGGCGGTCAGGGTCAGTTTCATTAGCGCAGATCCTCGGGCAGTTTGGCCTTGTCGGCCGGATCGGCCGACCAGTTCGGCAGGTCGAAGCCCGCTTTGACAATGGCGTATTCAATGTTTTTGATGTACCCCTCAAGCCCGTTGAAAACAACGGTGAGCTTGTGGTTTGCAATGTCGGGCCGGAGCTCTTTAATGCCGGATACTGGGCGTAGAGCCTTGGCGAGGATTTGCACAGCCTCCTGTGAACGAAGCTGCTTAATCTGGAACGTCTCTGTGCGGGTGTCGTTGCGGAAGCACCCGGCCAGTAGAAGCAGGGCGGCGAGAAGGAACAGTTTTTTGATGTACGTTTTCATAAGTGTGGAAAATATAACGGAATCGGGGCGCGGGTAAACTTCATAATCCGAGGTTGTTCATCATGGGCAGTGAATAAACTTTCCGCCAGCCCGGCGGCTTGCTGAACTTTTCACGGGAAAGCTGCATAAATTCATCGGCCAGTTGCGCGGCTCTCGGCTGGCCGGTCTCGTGGATGTCGATGAAATCGGCGTAGCGCTTTTCAGCCTGTTTGAAATCTCCGTTCATCTGCAGGGCAAGCGCCAGTCCGAGGAGCGCGGAGGGGCTTTCGGTTTCCTGCGTGAGCGCCTGACGGTACAGCGTTTCGGCCTGATCAGGCCGTTCGGCTAACATCAGCATATTGGCCTGCAGAAGGCGGGCGAGGGCATTGTTTGAATAACGCCGGCAGATCTTCATGGCATCCGTATAGCGGCCCTGCTGATAGTTCAGCGCGGCCTCGGCGACACGGGCATCCACATCGTGGTTGCGCGGAAGGGTGTAAGCCAAATGCGCAATCAGGATGGCGAGCAAAACGACCCCGGCGATGCGCAGGTCGGTTTTTCTGATTTTCAACTGGTGGGCCCATTTCAAAATCTGCTGTCCCGCCGAGGGCGCCTGGGCCGCTTCGCGCTCAAATTCTTCCTGTACAGTGAGGATGAGCGCCGCCGTGACGGGGCCGAGCGCGTAGGCGGGTGTTCCGGCCGTTGCGCCGCGCGCGGCCTCAATGCTTTCGCGTTCGAACCAGGCGGAAAACCCTTCGCGGGCACGGCGCACAAAAAGCATAAGCGCGGTGCCGCCGACGTTCCGGAGCGCTTCGAAGGCGATAAACTGGTGGATGGCGGGCAGATGCTCGGTGTCGTCGATCTCCTCCTGTTTCCACGAAGCGGGCTGGTGATGTCCGGGGAAGCCGTGGGTTTCTTCGAAATCCTCAACCAGAGCCGTTTGTTTTTCTTTATCCAGCCCGCGCCAGAAGAGCG
>JBAXDG010000109.1:0-4022 GCA_037141075.1 Kiritimatiellales bacterium | reverse complement strand
CTCGGCAAGACAGTTCAGACAGAAACCTTATTTCCAAGTATCGGAAAACGGTTGCGACGGAGCGCAACCCTCCCAGCGCCGCTCGTGTTCCACTTGTAGCCGAGGTCCTTGACCTCGGATTCTGTTAATCCGCGATCACGGATCGCGGCTACAATTCATTTGAATGGCTGATGGGAACGGGCTAGAGGAGTCTTAGAAGAATCCGCCGTCTTGTTTCAGGAGGTGCGTCGGGATTTCGCGGATGAACTGCGAAGGTTCGTAGAAGATAACGCCGCCGTCGTGTTTGCGGCGGACCTGCGGAGCGCAGAGGAAGAGTTGGTCCTCAGCACGGGTGACTGCGACGTAGAATAGGCGCCGTTCTTCGGATTCGCCGCCGACCTGTTCAACCGACTTGGAGCTGGGAAAAAGTCCTTCGTTCAGCCAGATGACAAAGACCGCTTTCCATTCGAGCCCTTTGGCCTGATGGACGGTGCTGAGCCGCACGCCGTCGAGCGCGGCGGGCGCGGTTTCGGCCTCGGCGTCGAGATTGGTCAGCAGAGCCATTTCGCTGAGGAAGGCGGAGCAGGATTCGAAGCGGGCGGTGAAGTCGATCAGGCTGTCGAGGTCTTCCTGCCGGTGTTTGGCGTTGTCGAAGGTTTCGATGAGATATTCGCCGTAAAACGCTTTATTGAAGCGGTAGATGATTTCGCCGGGATCTTCGCTGAGCGTCTCGGTGTCGTAGGCCAGAAAGACCGGCTGGATTTCTTTCCAGATCGATTCGCATGCGGCGGGCAGGGCGGCGAGCAGCTGCTGATGCGCTTCCGGTTTGCGCGCCTCAAACCGTTTGCCGAGCTTCTGCCAGATTTTATCGGCGGTTTTTGGTCCAAGCTTTGGAAACATTTCGAGTAGCCGTTTGAAGGCCAGTTCGTCCGCCGGATTTTCCAGCAGGCGTAGAACGGTGCAGGCGTCTTTGACGTGCGCCTGTTCGAAGAAGCGGATTCCGGAAGTGACCTGATACGGAAACCGCGCGTGGGTCAGCGCCAGTTGCAGTTCCATGGCGTGGAAGTGCGAGCGGTAGAGAACGGCGATGTCGGAAAGTTTGGTGCCCTTGCGTTTCAGCTCTTCGATTTTGGCGATGACGTAGCGCGCCTGTTCGTCGCCGTCGCGGAGCAGGGCGAGTTTCGGCTCGGCGATACTTTCACGGACGGCGCGCAGTTCTTTCTGAAACTGGAGCGGATTGCCTTTGATACAGGCGTTGGCGACTTCGAGAATTTCCGGCGTGCTGCGGTAGTTGATTTCGAGTTTGTAGGTGCGCGTATCGGGATAGCGCTTCGGGAACGAAAGGAAGTTGTGGTAGTCCGCGCCGCGCCACGAATAGATGCTCTGAAAGTCGTCGCCGACCACCATCAGGTTTTTGTGTTTACCGGCGAGCAGGTGAACCCATTCGGCCTGAATGGTGTTGGTGTCCTGATATTCGTCCACCAGCACATACTGAAACCGCTCCTGATACAGATTGCGGACGTATTCCGATGTTTGGAAAAGTTTCAGCGCGTAAAGCAGCAGATCGTCGAAGTCCATCACGTTCAGCTCTTTTTTGCGCTTCTCGTAATGGTCGCGGAGCTTGAGCACGTTGCCGATATCGATCGGCGCGTCTTCGAACCAGGTATAGGCCAGATCGTCGAGCGGCTTCTGCGAGCCGGAGGCGAGGCCGTAGAGACTGAGCAGAACCTGCGGCTTCGGAAAATGTTTATCGTCCAGTTCGAGTTCATCGATGCAGGACTTCATCAGCTTCTTGGCGTCGTCGGAATCGAGAATCGTGTAATCGTTGCCGAAGCCGATCTCGCGGGCGTGCTGACGAAGCAGCCGGTTGGCGAGATGATGAAAGGTTCCGCCGAGCATACCGCTGACTCCGCCGCCGGTCAGATCGTGGGCGCGGTCGAGCATTTCTCTCGCGGCTTTGTTGGTGAAGGTGAGCAGCAGAATACGGTTCGGATCGACGCCCTGTTCGACCAGCCAAGCGACGCGGTAAACCAGCGTGCGGGTTTTACCGGTACCAGCGGCGGCGATCACCAGCGACGGTCCGTCCGGCGCGGTTACAGCGGCGTATTGTTCCTCGTTGAGTTCTTCGCGGAAATTCATAGGGGAAACGTTCTACAGAAGGAAACGAAGGAAGCAAAGGCAATAAGGGCAAACTCGCGTTATGCGTGCAGTCCCGCGTCAAGAATGATGGAAAAGAGAATCATAAGCGCAAACGCAACAAGACCGGAAATCCAAGCCGTTTTACCGCCTTTGCGAATCAGTTTGAACAGAAGAAAAATGAACAACGGAGTTGGGACAATCATCAACAGCACAAAAATAGCGGACGAGTCTTGTTGGGTCAGACAATTTAACAGTCCGGCCAGAACATAACCGGGAGCAGCTCCAGGAGATAATGGGAAAAAGTAAAGCAGGGGGTTGTGGCAGTGCGGATCAAACTGTTCGTGCGGTATGAAAAACGGCCAAGTAAAGGGGATGTAAAGACAGGCCAGTGTTATCAACAGGCTGTCTATCTTCTTCCAAAAAAGGCCGTCTAATTGCTTCATAAAATCCCTATTCAAAAGCTCTTGAGAATTTGCTTTTCCAATGTCTGGAAGCTTTCGTCGGTGATTTTTCCGAACATTGGAAAGTCGTCTTTCATGCCGAGTTCGTTCGGGTCGGCGCCTTCGTTGAGGATGGCGTCGGCGATGGCGCGGGCGGAAACGTCGGCAGGGTCGCGGAGCAGGGCGTAACATCCCTGCTGTTCGGCGGCTTCGGCGACGAGTCCATTTTTGGCCAGAATGGCAATGACGTCGTTGATGAGCCGGACGGGAATCCGGTGGGCGGTTCCGTAGGCGATGGTATCAAACGGACCTTTGCCGGTTTCAAAGGCGTCGGTTATTTTCTTCATGAGGGCGAAGGCGAGGCAGAGGCGCGAGCGGGCGCTGGGGTTGGCCGCGAGACGTTCGCGGGCGTAGGTGCCGGCGTTCTGGATGGAGAAGGCGACTTCCGCGCCGAGCAGCATAATGATCCAGCTCATCTGAACCCAGGCGAGAAAAAGCGGGCCGGCGGCAAGTGTTCCGTACACATCATTCATCTTGGCCGCGAG
This sequence comes from Kiritimatiellales bacterium, assembly GCA_037141075.1. Taxonomy (GTDB): domain Bacteria; phylum Verrucomicrobiota; class Kiritimatiellia; order Kiritimatiellales; family Tichowtungiaceae; genus Tichowtungia. The sequence continues at coordinate 919 of JBAXDG010000109.1, read as the reverse complement.
AATGCCGAGTTTGATGATGAGCACCTGGAAAATTATAGAGCACAGCGCACTGAAGAGCGCGCCGGTGAAGGCGGCGGAGAATTTAACTTTGGTATTGGGCATCATGATGTAGATACCAGTAAAGGTGATCGCAAGGACGAATACTGGAATAGAGCGCAGCCCCAGTTTCATGAACGGCCCCATCCAAGTCAGTTTGTTGGCGAACCCCATGATGGCCGGGAGTCCGGCGTAGGCAACGCTTAAGAGAATTGGTGCGGCCATCATGATGACGATGTAGTTGCGCACTTTGTCGATCAATGTCCGCGGAGTTTTGACGCCCCACACGATATTGAAGGTGTCTTCAATGCCACTGAGCATTTTGATGACGGTCCAGAGCGTAAGGACGGTGGCGAAAGAACCAAGTGCCACAGCGCTGGCGGATTCGACAGTATGCAGAAGGTTGATTATGGCCTGTTGGAATGCTTCGGGCATTTCAGTTATTCGGGATGTCAGCAGTTCGCTGGCTTTGTTGAATCCAAAACCCTTGGCGATGGCGAAGAGGATGACGAGGAACGGAACCAGCGCCATGACCGTGGTAAAAGTCAAAGCCGAGGCGTGAATCGGGCATTTGTCTTCTTTAAATCCTTTGACGACCAGCGCACAGACGCGCAGGAATTTCAGTCCGCAACGGCGGGCTTTTGAAAGAGAATCGGGTTCGAGGTCCCAGAGGTCGCGGGTGAGGAACTGCTGTGTTTTTCCGATGAATCCGGCTGGCTTGCTGTTCATAAAGAAACTCCTTGTTCAGTGGGCTGAGCATAGGACGGGCAGGTTTAAAATAAAACCTAAAAACAGGGTTTCCCCGTGCGGGCTTATGTGGCTTAATCGCCGCTCATTTCAGAAAGGAATTTTTATGAGCGAGCCCGAAAAACTGAGCGATGTC
>JBAXDG010000108.1:0-4079 GCA_037141075.1 Kiritimatiellales bacterium | reverse complement strand
CCGCTGGTTCCTCTCGAAGGCGGCCGTTTTGCGACGTCCGACCTGAATGACCTTTATCGCCGCGTCATCAACCGCAACAACCGTCTGAAAACTTTGCTGGCACTCAAAACGCCGGAAGTGATCATTCGCAATGAAAAGCGGATGCTGCAACAGGCCGTTGATGCTCTGTTCGACAACGGTCGCCATGGCCGTGCCGTTAGCGGTCCGGGCAACCGTCCTCTGAAGTCGCTGAGCGATATGCTCAAGGGCAAGCAGGGCCGTTTCCGTCAGAACCTGCTCGGCAAGCGCGTCGACTACTCCGGCCGTTCCGTAATTGTCGTCGGCCCGAACCTGAAATTGAATCAGTGCGGTCTGCCGAAGAAAATGGCGCTGGTGCTGTTCGAACCCTTTATCATCCGTAAGCTCAAAGAACGCGGCATTGTGCATACCGTGCGCAGCGCCAAGAAGATGATCGAGCGCGAAGAGGAAGTCGTGTGGGATATTCTTGATCAGGTGACCAAGGGCCACACGGTCATGCTGAACCGCGCGCCGACTTTGCATCGTCTTTCCATTCAGTCGTTCGAGCCGGTTCTGATTGAGGGGGAAGCCATTCAGGTTCATCCGCTCGTCTGTACCGCGTATAACGCCGACTTTGACGGTGACCAAATGGCCGTTCACGTTCCGCTTTCCGTTGAAGCGCAGATTGAGTCCAAGAGTCTGATGCTGGCACCGAACAATATCTTTTCGCCGTCCAGCGGCAAGCCGGTCATGACTCCGACGCAGGACATCGCGCTGGGTTGCTACTTCCTGACCAGTTTTTCACAGACCTTCATGCTGGAAGCCCGCAAGAACAGCGGAAAAGACGACAAAGAACGTCTGCCTCTCCTGGCCGATATCAATGAAGTTCACACGGCTTTTGATGAAGGCGCTCTGCGTCTGCACGATCGTATTCGCTACCGCAATGCGGATTATCAGCGGGAAACCAAGTTCGGCGATCAGCACAAGTCGGCCATCATGACGACGGTCGGACGCGTGTTCTTCAATGAAGTCTGGCCCGACAGCATTGGTTTTATCAATGAACGCATCACGAAGAAGCTTCTCGGCAAACTGATCGAGCATTGCTACGAAGTGGCAGGTCATGACGAAACGGTGCGCGTACTCGACAGCCTCAAGAACCTCGGCTTCGCTCAGGCGACCGCTGCGGGGATTTCGATCGGTCTGTCCGATATGATCATTCCGCCGGAAAAAGCGGAGATCATTGCGGCGGCGCGCAAAACCATCAGCGCGGTGGAAGACAAATACAAAAAAGGTCTTATCACCGACGGCGAGCGTTACAACATGGTCATTGACCAATGGACTGATGCTAACGACAAGCTGACCGCTAAACTGTTCAGCGCGCTGGAGCGCAATGACGATCCGGTCAACAAAGATTCCGTCAATGACTTGAATCCGGTTTTCATCATGGTGGATTCCGGCGCCCGCGGCAGCCGTCAGCAGATTCGTCAGCTGGCCGGTATGCGCGGTCTGATGGCCAAACCGTCAGGCGAAATTATCGAACGTCCGATTCTCGCGAACTTCCGCGAAGGGTTGAGCGTGCTCGAATACTTTATTTCCACACACGGTGCCCGCAAAGGTCTCGCCGACACCGCGCTGAAGACCGCTGACTCCGGGTACCTGACCCGTAAGCTGGTTGACGTCGCCCATGACATTATCATCATGGAAGAAGATTGCCATACGCTCAACGGTATCGAAGTGAGCGCCATCACCGACGGTGATGACGAACTCGTGTCGCTGGCGCAGCGCATCATCGGGCGTACCGCCTGCGACGATATCTGCGATCCGTACAATGCGAAGGAAGTGATTGTCGCGGCGAACGAAATCATCGACGAATACGCGGCCAAGAAGATTGAACGCGTCGGCGTTGAGAAGATCCGCATTCGCAGCGTACTTACCTGTGAGTCGCGCCGCGGTGTCTGCGCCAAGTGCTACGGCCGCAACCTGGCCTCGGGCCGTGAAGCCCGTCTGGGTGAACCGGTCGGTATTATTGCCGCGCAGTCCATCGGTGAGCCCGGCACGCAGCTGACCATGCGTACCTTCCACATCGGGGGTACCGCCAGCTCGGTCTTTAAACAGCCGAAAATCACGGCTAAGGAAAACTCAACCATCCGCTACGAAAATCTCCGTACGGTTAAAGTTGAAACCGGACACGTTATTTTGAACAAAAACGGTTTTGTGGTGACGTATGACGACGACGGACGCGAACTCGAACGCTACTCCACCGTTATCGGTGCGGTGATTACAGTCGAAGACGGCGGCCGGGTCAAACGCGGCGAAACGTTCGTCAGCTGGGATCCGTACAGTGTGCCGATTCTTTCGGAGCAGGACGGAAAAGTTGACTTCCACGACTTTATTGAAGGCGTTACCGTACAGAGAGCGGAAGACGAAACGACCGGTATCGAAGGTCTGGTTGTTCTGGAGCACAAAGAAGACCTGCATCCGCAGATCGTTGTCAAAGATGCTTCCGGTAAAGCGATTGCCTATTACTCGATTCCGTCCGCGGCTCACGTGATGGTGCTCAAAGGTGCTAAAATCAGCGCTGGTACTACGCTGGCCAAGACACCGCGCAAACAGGCTCGCACTAAGGACATCACCGGCGGTCTGCCGCGTGTGGCTGAACTGGTCGAAGCCCGCCGTCCGAAGGAAGCTGCGGAAATTGCGAAGATCGACGGGTTGGTTGAACTGGGCGGTATCGCCAAAGGTAAACGCCAGCTGATCGTTCGCGACCCGGCCACCGGCACGGAAGAAGAGCATCTGATCCCGATGGGTAAGCACGTGATCGTTTACTCCGGTGACGTGGTTCAGAAGGGTCAGCAGCTCACGGAAGGTCCGATTGTTCCTCAGGAACTGCTCGAAGTTTGCGGTCCGCAGGAACTGCAGGAATATCTGGTGAATGAAGTGCAGGCGGTTTACCGTCTCCAAGGTGTGGAAATCAACGACAAGCACATTGAAGTGATTGTTCGCCAGATGCTCCGCAAGGTGAAAATCACCGATCCGGGCGACACCGAGTTTCTCTGGGGCGAACAGGTCGAAAAACAGAAATTTCAGGAAGTCAATCAGCGGGCCATGGAAGAAGGACGCCGTCCGGCGGAAGCTTCACCGGTTCTGCTGGGGATCACCAAAGCGGCTCTCGCTACCGAAAGCTTTATCTCGGCGGCATCGTTCCAGGATACCACCCGCGTACTGACGCAGGCGGCGACACTGGGACGGATTGATCAGCTGCGCGGATTTAAAGAGAACGTAATCATGGGTCACCTGATTCCGGCCGGTAGCGGATTCCCGTTGTACAAGAACATCCGTCCGGTCAAATTGGGTGAGGAGATCAGCGTAGAGGATGCGCTGGGTTCTAATCCGTTACTGGCGCAGGAGGAAAAATCCCCGGAAAGTTAAATCTTAATGCTTGCGGGATGAGCGGTGGGCTCCTATTATCTGCCGCTCGTTTTTTTTGATGGAAGGAACATATGCCGACAATTAATCAGCTTATAAAAAAACCGCGTAAACCGCTTCAGAAGAAGAAGAAATCACCCGCGTTGATGAACTGCCCGCAACGTCGCGGAGTCTGTCTTCTGGTGAAGACCATGACCCCGAAAAAGCCGAACTCCGCGCTGCGTAAAGTTGCCCGCGTCCGGTTGACGAACGGTCGCGAAGTCAACGCCTATATCCCGGGCGAAGGTCACAATCTGCAGGAACACAGCATGGTGCTGGTTCGCGGCGGAAGGGTGAAGGACTTGCCAGGGGTTCGCTATCACATCATCCGCGGCACTCTCGACTGCCTCGGTGTAAGTGCCCGCCGGCGGGGGCGCTCCAAGTACGGGGCTAAGAAACCGAAAGCATAAAGAAAGTTTTTAAACCATGGCAAGAAGACGCAAAGCAGAAAAACGTACGATCACGCCGGACCCGCGCTTTAATAACGAGTTGCTGGCCTACATGATCAACAGCATCATGGGACGCGGTAAAAAATCTATCGCCGCCGCCATCGTGTACGGCGCACTGGAAGATATTCAGCAGAAACTGAAAGAGGAAGATCCTTTGGTCGTTTTTGC
>JBAXDG010000107.1:0-4111 GCA_037141075.1 Kiritimatiellales bacterium | reverse complement strand
CAAGGGAATTGATACCCAACTCGTTTTTCAACGCACATGTGGAGAAGCCAGATGACACCCATTGAACTACAACGGCAGGCCATTGATCTTGTAGACCGCTTGGCCAAGGAGGCTATTTCGCCCCGGAAAAGAACCGAACTGGCTAATGCGGTGAAAAAACAAACCGTCTATCTTAGGGTTAAACAAACCGACAAAGAGATCGCCAGCAACCTGAATCACCTGCACAGCCACATCTCAAAAGCACTGCAGGCATTCCCGAACCTAAAAGATAAATATCCAGCGGCACTTCCGCTCCTTTACGAGATCGAAGCACTCGTAAAGAAGATCACCGGCGAATTCACACGTCCCGACGGCAAAAGCGGCGTTTGAGGCTGTCCGGCGGGTTGGATTCAAATCACCAGCTATAGGTATAACCGTTATCAGCCTGGCTCTGCTTGGTTCCGAGAGCGAGCAAACCTTTCTCTTCGACCAAAACATAAGCCTTACTAGAAGAGCCATGACCTCTTTTAGACTGCGCAAGCCCCCACTCCAAAGCATCCTGACCACATAGTATTAACATTTCACGAAGTCCGGAATGGTCATCATTATGCACCGAAAAATATGGATGTGCAGCTGACGTAGACAGGGTACAAGTCTTAAATCTAAGCTCAACGACCTTACCAATATACTCGTTGCGCTTAAGCCACAAATCTTCGATCACGAGATTCCCTTTGTATTCGGCGGAAGATGCATCAGCAACTTTTTTTTCAAGCTCCTCCTTCGGCAAAAACATCAGTGATTTTGTAGAACTTACGCCTGAAGACGGTTTTTTGGATAAGCCTGTTTTCGAAACTTCTGGTTGCTTCTTGGCAACAATAATACGCCCTGCTGCAAAGGAGTCTCCCTGATCTGCCGCCCGCTGATACCACGCTTGGGATGCTTCACGATCTCTCGGAACCTGATACCCATAAAACGCCATGAGACCCATCAGCGTCTGTGCCGCAGCATCACCGGCCTCGGCCCGTTGCTGAACGATTTCAACCGTCGTCTCAGCGAGAACAACGGATGAACAGAAACACAGAACGGCTATCAGCTTGATAAGTTTCATTGGCTTCCCTTCGACTGAATTAAGAATCGGCTGTTTTTAGACAACAATAACACTCAAAGCAACCGCAAATCATTTCGTCAGCGTTCTTATACCAAAACCGCATGATATTCGGTTGATAAACAAGGCAACCGAGACGGTTGCGATACGTACCGCCGCCGTCCCGGCGGCCTTGCCATAAATACCGAATCTCATGCGCATTTGGTATCACTTCGTTATTCAGTCGCCGAATCTATGGCATTCTTATACACAATAACCTGATTGATATTTTTAACAGAAGGAAACGAAGGAAAACCAAGGATGAGAGGAGTGGAAAGAAATCCATTTTTTATTAGTTTTTACCCCCTCCGTTATCCTTTGTTGCCTTCTGTAGAAATAAAAACGAGTTTGGTTGATTCCTTATCAGCTTCTGCCGCAATTCGTCTTTGATGGCTTCGGACTGGCGGAATATCTGTTCGGCTTTATGGAAATCCAGCAGACCGACGTTGCGGATGTCCGGCTTGAGATAAATATCCGGCGGGTTGGATTTCAACCGGTCACGGATCATGGAAGCTTCCATGATTTCAAAACCGCTGATAATGGTGTCAAAAAAAGGCGGGCGGTGTTTTTCATCTGCGTGGCGGACTCCGCCGACATCCATCGCGATCACCACATCACATTCTTCCTGAAGCAGATCATACGGCAACGGATTAACCACGCCGCCGTCGAGCAGCAGATGTCCGTCGCGCTCAACCGGCGTGAAGACACCGGGAATGGCCATACTGGCGCGCACGGCGGAAAGCAGGTCGCCCGATTTAAAAACAACCTCTGAGGCGTCGCCGTAGTTCGCCGCCGTAACAGCCAGCGGAATTTTTAGCTCCTCAAACGTTGTGCACTTGATGTGGTCGGAAAGGAACCGGATGATTTTTTCTCCCTTGAACAGCCCGCTGCGGTCAAATGTTGGATCGAGCAGAGCCGCCCAGCGGCGCAGGTCGCGCCGGTCGAGAATTCCGTGCTTTTTTTCAGGCCTCGGAGTCTGCCACTCGTGAACGATGTTGCGGATTTCTTTACCGGAAAGGCCGGAGGCGTAAAGCGCGCCCATCACCGCACCGATGCTGGTACCTGCAATCGCATGCGGACGGATGCCGAGTTCGTCGAGCGTTTCAAGCACCTGAATATGCGCCAGACCGCGCGCTCCGCCGCCACCCAGCGCCAGCCCGATCTTCAAGACCTTCGGTTTTCTACGAAACAGTTTCATAATCAGCGTAACGGTATTCTTTGCCTTCGTAGTTTGTAAGGACAATCTCGTTACCTTCGCGGCGGAACTGCGAGTCGGGAAGCAGAGAAATTTTTCCGCCGCCGCCGGGCGCGTCGATGGCGAAAGTCGGCATGGCAAGTCCGGAGATGCGCCCTTGCAGTTCACGAATGATTTTCAGTCCCTTCTCTACCGGTGTGCGGAAGCTGGACGAACCGATCACCGGATCGCACTGGAAAAGATAGTACGGCTTCACTCTGCGCTCGAGCAGTCCGTAGAAAAGTTCGGCGAGCGTGTCAGTGTTGTCGTTAATTCCTTTGAGCAGAACGGTCTGACTGACCATCGGAACGCCGGCTTCGGCGAGTGTGTCGCAAGCCTGCGTCATTTCTTCGGTGAGTTCCGCCGGATGGATAAAGTGCAGCTGAAGCCATACACGGTGCTTTGCCAGAATGGCGGCCAGCTCCGGCGTGATACGCTGCGGCCAGACGGCGGGAACTTTTGTTCCAAGACGAATTGTCCGGATGTGCCGGATTTGTCTGACCCGTCCTAAAAGTCCGTCAAGTTCGGCATCGGAAAGCGTCAGCGGATCGCCGCCGGAGATGAGGACATCGCGAATTTCGGTGTGCTCTTCCATGTATTGAAAAACTTCGTCTGAAAGTTTCCAACTATTGGAAACCAACCCACCCCGCCCTTGCGGGCACCCCTCCGCTGGAGGGGAATTTTTAGAATCCCCTCCAGCGGAGGGGTCGGCGAGCGGCGCGAGCCGGGGGTAGGTTTTCCCAATGAGACGTCCGCGGGTGCAGTAGCGGCAGTAGACGGCGCAATCCAAGGTTGCAAACAGGAGCACTTTGTCGGGATAGGTGTGAATGAGTCCGGGGCACGGGCTGTGTTTCTCTTCGCCGAGCGGGTCGGCCAGCTCGCCGGGCCTCGGCGCACAATCGTCGAGCGGTTCAACGGTACGGCGCAACGGATGATTCGGCCCGAGAGAATCGAGCAAATTCCGGTAATATGAACTGATCTTACAATTTTGGAGACGGTGTGACATAATGGGCACGATAATTCATTTGCAGGTCTGCTTCTATTCAAATTATGATTCTCCTGATTTTCTTTCTAGCTGGAATGGAGTTCCTTAATGAAGTGCCCGAAAAAAACACAGGTTACTGCCGACATGATCGAAGAGCGCACGCTGTTCCACATGCGTTACAGCCGCGGCAAGGATATGCGCAGCGCGACCGATTTCGATAAGTTCTGGAGCTTCGCCCATGTGGTGCGCGATCTGGCCGTCGATGGTTTCACCGTCACGCAGCGCGCTTATCTCGATAAAGACGTGAAGCGCCTCTATTACCTCTCGCTGGAATTTTTGATTGGCAAAATGCTCGAGCAGAATGTTCTGTCACTCGGCATGCTGGCCGCCGCACGTGAAGCGCTGAAACGGCTGGATATCGATTTACAGAAAGTGATCGATCTGGATATCGAAGCCGGGCTGGGCAACGGCGGTCTCGGACGGCTGGCGGCCTGCTTTCTGGATTCAATGGCCGCGATGGAACTGCCCGCCTACGGCTACGGCCTGCGTTACGAACACGGCATTTTCCGGCAAGAGTTTGAGGACGGCTGGCAGAAGGAACGACCGGACAACTGGCTGGAACTGGGCTATCCCTGGGAAATGATCCGTCCGGAATACACGGTGCCGGTATTTGTTTACGGACGCATCGAAAATATTTCGAGCACCCACCGCGGACGCCATCCGGTCTGGACCGACTGGCAGATGTTCAAGGCGGTGCCTTACGATATTC
>JBAXDG010000106.1:0-4253 GCA_037141075.1 Kiritimatiellales bacterium | reverse complement strand
CAAGCGCCGCGCCGCCGGAAACGCCGAGAGTGTCCGGCGTCGCCAGCGGATTGCGGAAGAGCGCCTGAAAAATCATGCCGCTGGCTGCCAGCGCAATGCCCGCCAGAAACGCCGTCAGCACGCGCGGAATCCGCAGTTTCATCAGAATCTCGCGGCCCATCGGATCATGCAGTACATCGGTGGTTCCAATCATTGGAAACACAAGGAGCGTCACGAGGCTCAGCAGAACCAGGATGGTGAATTTCAGTTTCATTGCTCGGACGCCGGGGCGAGGGTTTCTTTGCGGATAAAGGCGGTTTCAAAAAGTTCTTCGAGCGGCGCGGGCTGAATCAGTTCCTGCGGCGTGCCGGTGAAAAGTGTCTGGCCGTTTTTCAGGGCGATGATACGGTCGCTCCAATGTGCGGCGCTGTTGAGATCGTGGTTGACGGCTAGGATGGTTGTGCCGCATTCGACGTTTATTTTTTTAAGCAGCGTCATCACTTCCGTCTGATGCCGCCAGTCGAGAAAGGTGGCCGGCTCGTCGAGCAGCATGATCGGCGTTTCCTGAGCGAGCGCGGCGGCGATGTAGACTTTCTGCCGTTCGCCGCCTGAGAGGGTGCGGAGCGTCCGGTTTCTAAATTGCGCCGTACCGGTGATTTGCAATGCCCGTTCAACCGATTCTTCGTCGCGCTTCTGTGCAGGGGAAAGGGCAGAGAGGTAGGGGTAGCGGCCCATCATGGCAAAGTCGTAAACCGTGAGAGGAAATTCAATATCGTGCGTTTGCGGAACATAGCTGACCTGCCGCGCCAGCGCACGGCTGTCATAACTGCGGCATTCGGTTCCGCCGATTTTTGCCGAGCCTTTGTACGGATACATACCGAGCAGGCAGCGAAATAGCGTCGTCTTGCCCGCGCCGTTCGGACCGATGATCGAAACGTATTCGCCTTGGCCGATGTCGAACGAAACATCGCGCAGGATTGGCGCGCCGTTCAGCTCAAGTGCAAGGTTTTCGATCTGGATAGCGTTATTCATGGATGGCTTTGGCGAAATCTTTGAGAAGCAGAACAAACCGGGGGCCGGGAATCCAGGCGTAATCGTTGGTCATCACGACAGCTCGGTAAGGGTTCCATGCATTGGAAGTAAAGTTTCCGATGTTTGCCGGCCGCTTGCTCGCGCCAGCGAGCGACGCGGGAAGAATGTCGATAACCACATCGGGATTCATGGACGCGAGACCTTCGGGCGAGATTTCGGGATATCCTCCGGTGCTCTCGTAGGCGTTGATGCCGCCGACGCGTTCGATCAGTTCGTCATAAAAAGTTCCTTTGGCGGCAACATACATCCGGCTCAGGCTTTCATCGTGTCCGACGCAAACCAATACCCGCAGTTTCGGCTCTTTAGGCAAAACATCAAGCCGCAACGCAGTTGCTTTCAGAGATTGGAACAATGTTTGAGCCTTGGCCTCTGCACCGCAGGCTTTGCCGATGGTGAGGATGGACTGCAGGATTTCGTCGATGTGTTCGTGCGAAACGCCGATAAAGCCGATGCCGAGCGCTTTGAGCTGTGTTCCGATTTCTTTTTGCGTTTCGAGGCCGATGACGAAGTCGGGCTGAAGCGCGACAATCATTTCCCAGTTCGGGTCATAGAGCCCGCCGACGGAAGGTTTGTTTTTTACGTCGGGCGGGTAGGAGCAGAAACGGCTCACACCGACGACTTCGTTGCTGAGGCTGAGCGCATAAAGAATTTCGGCAGTGCTGGGTGCCATCGCCACAATGCGCAGTCCGGCGTGCGGTTTCTGCACAGTCCGCTCGCCGCACCCGGCGAGGAGCAGGGCGGCGGCAAGGAGCGCTGTAATTTTCTTTAACATTAAAATTTCACGCTGAGTCCGGCTTTATATGTCCGTTCCGGCGCTGGATAATAGCCGTAATAGTCGGAGCCCCAGCCATAGTCGGTCACGAGGAAGTTGTATTCCGTTGCGAAGACATTATCCGCGCCGGCAAAAACTTTGGTTTCAAATTTTTTGATAGGCAACGTGTATTCGAGCAGGAGATCAACGATGGTGTAGTCTGGTTGCTTTGCCGCCGAGCTGTTACCGTTATCTCCTAGAGGATACATGCCGCCTACATAGCTCATGTGGGTATTTAAGGTCAGCGCTTCGGTTAAGAAAAGCGCAAGGTTAACATCGAGCTTGTTCTGCGGAACCCATGGAATTTTGTTTCCTTTGTTTGCTCCTGCAGTGAATTCGGACTGGAGCCAGGTGTAGAAGCCGTCGAGCGCAAAGATTTCGTTCTTATAACCGGCGTGCAGCTCAACGCCGCGATGGGTGGTTTCATCGAGGTTTTCATTACTTACAGCACCTGCGGCGATTTCATTTTTCATATCGGTGTGAAAGATCGTCGCTTGCAACACCCAATTGGTAGCCGGTGTAACTTCCACACCGGTTTCATAATTTATGCCGGTCTCAGGCTTAAGGTCTTTATTAAAGACATCAGGCCAGTAGCCTCCGGAATAGATAGCCTGTTCGTCAACGAAGGGATAGCGGTAGGTACTGCTTGCTCCGGCAAACAGTTTCACCGTATCCGTCGGCAACAAAGTAAGCGCGGTCTGCCAGGCTTTTTCAGTTTGGCGGATCGTATCATCATACGGCGTAGTTCCGTCGTATTTCACACCGACCTTATTTTGCTCAAGACGTGCCCCGGCGCTGAGCAAAAGGTGATCAGTCAAGTGGAGCGTGTCGGCAAAATAGCCGCCAACAGTTTCTTTAGTAACTTTGGTGTCGGAGGCCAGCAATGTGCGAACCGAATTGGTGTACTTCTGGATGCTTAGTGACTCTAAAGCAAGGTCACTGCCGACAATCAATTCATTATCCAATCCTGCCAGCGGGTACAACAGTGTGAGTTTGGGAGAGAGCGTATAACTGTCGATTTTGTAATCGTAGTACGAAGGTGTCCAATAGGATGCCATATCGGCCTGCAGATCTTTTTTGGAGATGCCGCCGTCCAGATTGAAAATCAGTTCATCGGTCGGCACGGCCTCAATGCCGGTGTTGAATGTGTAATAGGTTTCATTGGCTTCATCGGCGGGTTTCGTGGACTGCCGCCGGTTCTGCTGAACCAGATTGGTGAGCGCGCCAGGCAGTTCGTGATGTTCTTTGACGACCGAAGCTTCGGCATAGGCAGAGAGATTCTCGTTGATATCGCCGCTCAGCCGGAGACTGGCAGAGGAGGTGTCATAGGCCGACCGATCACGGTAGCCGTCGCCAGACTGATGTCCGGCGGTTGCGACATATCCAAGTCCGTCCAGTTTTCCCGAGGTGACCCCATTCTGGTCGTAGGCGGCATAACTTCCCGCTGAAGCTTGCAGGGATGTTTGCGGAATCGCTGATCCGTCGCGGGTGATGATATTAATGACTCCGCCGACGGCATGATCGCCGTAGAGAACCGAGTTGGGGCCGCGAACCACCTCAATGCGTTCAACGGCCTGCATCGGAATCTGCGCCCAGTTGATTACAGCCATATCGGGGCGGTTCAGCTTGCGGCCATTGACCAGCACCAGCACCTTGCCGTGCGGGTTATCGCCGCCGAAACCGCGGATATCAACAGCGGCCTGTGAAGGATTATCGGCATAGTTTCGGAAAAACAGTCCGGCCTTTTTCTCCAAGGCTTGGGGAACGGAGGTGCAGTGTCCGTCGGCAATATCCTGCGCCGTGATGACGGACGGATTGCCGGGAACGTCGCGCACATCGCTGATACTGCGTGTTGCTGTGACGACAATGCGTTCCGCATCGAAGACGGTGTTGGTGGTTTCGGCGCGGGAGCCGGTGAGCAGACAGCCGCACAGGGCTGCGAGGATCCATTGCTTCATCATTTCCATTTCTGCCTCTTACGCGAAGGCGGGTTCAGGTTTCGGCAGAAAGGCGGTGTTCCGGCTTTTACGGTTGCGCGACAGCGGCTGGTTTTCACAGCACTTTCCCTGCGCCTTCTGCATCAGTGACGGACGGTAGAGTCAAGTGGTGGCGGGGTCAAGAAAATGCTGTGACAGACGGTGATTGCGTGCGGGAGCTTCTTGATTAGGAACTGGAGGGCCACGCTCCGTCGTGGCCTCTATTTTCAGGAACCGGACGCGACGGAGCGCGTCCCTCCATTGAGATGAGGAACTGGCGATCAGTTCTCTATGGAAAACAAAAATCCCGGCCGCGGTTGCGGTCGGGATTTTCTGCGCTCAGCCGGGATGCGTTAAGCAATCGCGGCTTTGGCGGTTTGAACCAGCTTGATGAA
>JBAXDG010000105.1:0-4326 GCA_037141075.1 Kiritimatiellales bacterium | reverse complement strand
ACCAGAACGACTGCAAATGCGATTCCCAGGTCGCGGAAAACCTCGTAGGTGATCTGCCATTCTCCATCCCACTTAATCGACCAGCGGCTGCTCGTTTCCGGCTGGCTTGTGAACAGGATATCCGGTTGTTTCTGCAATTCAGGGTTTGGCTCAGGAAGCGACAGTTTTTCAAGGCCGCTGTTCAACTCCATCATGGCGTAGGCCGGACTATCAAACTTCCCTTGCACGTCGCCGATTACATACGAAACCCGCTCAAGGTTTTTGTGATAGATCGGATAGTCCTTCAGCATTTTTTCAACGGTGACGAGATCCCTGACCGGTATCCGGTTGCCGAATCTTGACAGGACAGTCAGGTTCAAAACGTTATCCAGAGAGGTTCTCTTCTCCTTGGGCAGCCTGATAACGATTTCAACCGGCTCATTCTCGCTGGAAAGATGAGCGAGATCCGCCCGGCTGCCTTTTACAGCGCCGAAGATGATTGCGGCCACGGAGTCCACCGGCACGCCGTTCAATGAGCATTTCTGCTTATTGATTTTCAGGCTGTCCAGCTTCTCCTGCCGTCCCACAAAACTATCAACGTCTGTAACCCCCGGATTACTGTTTAAAAGCGTTTCAATGTCACCGGCCAGTTTGCGCTGACCTTCCAGCGTCGGCCCGTACACTTCCAGAACAAGCGTTGAAAGCACCGGCGGCCCCGGCGGAACTTCCGCGACCTGAACGTGTCCGCCGTATTTTGCGACGATTTCATGAACCTTCGGCCGGATAGAACCCGCAATCGCGTGGCTTTGCCGCTTGCGTTCGTTTTTACCGACCAGATTAACCTGAATATCGGCCTGCCACGGCTGGGAGCGCAGGAAGTAATGCCGGACCAATCCGCTGAAATTATACGGTGCGCTGGTTCCAGCATACGCTGTGACGGTTTTTACTTCCGGCACCGTGCTGACGTAAGCCGCCAGTTCGCCGATTACCGCTTTGGTCTGATCGAACGACGAACCTTCCGGCATATCCAGAACGATCTGGAATTCATTTTTGTTGTCGAACGGCAGCATCTTGACTTTGACCAGTTTCAGCGGAACAAGCAGTACCGCGCCGGTCAGCATCAGAAGGAGTGCGGCGATAAATCCACGGCGAACACCTGCCTTGTAAATCAGCGGCTTCATGTACGCACGGTACATTTTCGTTAAGAGAGTATCCTTTTCGCCGTGTTTCTTGAGCAAACTCTGCCCCTTCGGACTCCCGAGAATTTTGTGTGCCGCCCAGGGCGTGGCGACAAATGCGACAACCATCGAAAAAATCATGGCCATGCTGGCGCCGATCGGAATCGGGCGCATATACGGCCCCATCAGCCCGCGCACGAACGCCATCGGCAAAATGGCGGCAATTACGGTGAGCGTGGCGAGAATCAGCGGACTTTGGACTTCCTTGAACGCCTCGATGGTCACCTCGAGGAAATTACGACCTTTATTCTTCGCCATGCGCAGATGTCTGACAATGTTTTCGACCGCCACAATCGGGTCGTCGACCAGAATCCCGATGGAGAAAATCAGCGCGAAAAGCGTAATGCGGTTCAGTGTGAAGCCGAGAAAATAAAACCCGGCCAGCGTCAGCGACAAGGTCATTGGAATCGCGACCGCCACAACCCCCGACTCGCGCAAGCCCAGCGCCAGCGCCATTAGAATGGTCACCGCGACAACCGCAATCGCCATGTGGAAAAGAAGTTCATTCGCCTTCTCGTCCGCGGTTTCACCGTAATCGCGGGTAATCGTATAAGTGACATCGTCCGGAATCAGACTGCCTTTAAACCCTTCGACCCGGTTCAGAACCCGCTCGCAAAGCTGCGATGCGTTGGCGCCTTTTCTCTTGGAAACAGAAAGTGTTGTCGCATCAAACGGCCCTTTGTCGCCGGATTGATCTGCCGCACCAAACCGGATATTGACCGCGGTTTCTTCATCATCCGGCCCGTCGATGATTTCCGCCACGTCTTTCAGATACACTTCTTTGCCCTGACTCACGCTGACGACCAGATTTTCAAGATCCTCTTTAGCACGGAAAAATCCATCCGCCTCGACATTGATGAGTTCAGAACTGTTTTCCAGATGCCCCGCTGATGTTTTTACGTTGGCCTGCTGAATCAGCCGGGTCAGCTCAAGCGGATTTAGAAACCGTTCGTTCAGTTTCGCTCCGTCGAAATAGACTTGAAACTGCCGTTTACGTCCGCCGGTAATGCCGGTTTCCGACACATCCGGGATTGCACTGACACTTTTCTGAACATCCGACACAACTTTCCGAAGCCGAACCGGATCATCTTTCACGCTGTGAAACGTCAGCGTGAGAACAGGAACATCGTCAATAGACCGGACTTTGATTAAAGGTGTGGAGCCTCCTTTGGCCAGCAGATCGAGACTGGAATACACCTTGGTGTAGAGTTTGATGAGGCTTTTCTCCGCGTCTTCGCCGACACGGAATCGCACCGTGATCACCGCGCCCTCAGACTGAATCGTCGAATAGATATATTCCACCCCGGCGATTTCCCAGAGTTTACGTTCACCCACGTTAACAATCCGCTGCTCAACCTCTTCAGCCGTTGCGCCGGGATAGGAAACAAAAATATCGAACATCGGAACAGAAATCTGCGGCTCTTCTTCCCGCGGCAGATTAAAAACTGAAACGACGCCAAGAAAAATTGAAAAGCCGATGATCAGCGGCGTGACTTTCGACTTAACAAAAATCCTGACGATCCGCGCAATAAGCCCGTCTTGAATTGTACTCACGGCTCGCCGATCCTCTCCAGTTTCCGGATCTCATCCTCGTTTAACCGGCCTGTCAGAAACAGCAGCTTCACATCTGAAAGCCGCATTCCGATCAAGGCCTTCCTGTACGCCTGTTCCGACTGTAAGTACGCCCGCCGGATCTCAAACAGATCAACGATCGACTTACGTCCTTCGTTGTACAAAGGCACCATAAGCGACACGGCTTCTTCCGCGTCGGCCGCCATGCCTTTTAAAACAGGCATGTTATCTCTGAACGTAACATTACGGGCAAACTCATCTGCAATATCCCGCCGGATGCTGTCCTTGAGCAGTTGGACATTATATTCCAGCTGCATCTTTCTGGCTGTCGCCTCGCTGACCCGGCCGGCGCGGGAAGGATCAAACAGCGGCATCTCGGCTTTAACGCCGACGGTGTAGTTATTGCCGCCTGAGCCTCCAAGTCCGTCGCGGCTATTCGCTACATCACCAAAGGCGCTGACACGCGGCAAGGAAGACGATTTTTCGCGGGAAATTTCCGACTCTGCGGCCTGAAGCCAGGCGCTGAGCGAGAGAACGTCGGGACGGTTGGCAAACGCGGTGTTCATCAACACCTGCTGCTCCGTCAAAGGGGCTTCGGCCAAACCAGCCGGCTGAGCAAGTTCCCATGTTTTATCCAAGGCCTCGCCCATCAGAATATTCAAAAGCACGGCCATGGCCTTTCTCTGCCGGGCAATTTCATTTTTCATCCGGGTAAAATCGCCAAACATGACTCGCGACGAATAATAGTCCGCACCAAGAACCATGCCCCTGTCCTTTAAATCCTTCGCTGTTTGTAAATCTTCATCGGAATTTTTCTGCACCTCATTAATGACAGAAGACAGTTTTTCCAATGTCACCGCGTTTAAATAGGCATCCTGAGCCATCAGCAGGGCTTCCATCTTCGTAAAATCTTCGTCGGCCTGCGATGCCTTCACCATCTCTCTTGCAGAGCGCGTCCGGCCAATCGTCTGCATCGCATCAAAAAGCGGCAGTTCAATTCGTACTCCGGCGGATAAATCCTCATGCGGACCGGGGGAATTTACCCGAGGAGGTTGAAAATCAGCGGTGGTAGCCCGTTCCTGCCGGAGAAGCATGCCGAACACAGTAACCGGATCATCACTGATTTTGTACCCGGCAGACAAATCCAGCGTCGGCCAGAACCCCGCCTGCGCCTGCATCTTTTTTGCCAAAGCAATATCAACTCCGCTGCGGGCCGCCTTAAGCTTCGGGTAATACGCGAGAACCTTCTGCGAAAATGCTTCGACCGACAGCACGTCCGCTCCCGGAGTCTCTTCTCCGGCACATGAACCCATGTAGAAAGTAACACTGGCGATTATTGATAAAAACAACCTGAATGACATATCCGCATACCTCCTGATACCGCCACAGATTAAATAAACAAATTGGCTGATGACCGGCTCATGCGGTCAACATACATCGCCACGCCGCCTTCTTCAACTCCTTCGATGAGTTCTTCTTTTTTGATTCCCATCAAGCCCATGCTCATGGTGCAGACAATCAGGCGCACGCCGCTCTG
>JBAXDG010000104.1:0-4375 GCA_037141075.1 Kiritimatiellales bacterium | reverse complement strand
TTCTTGCCGTACATCTCCCCGTATTTTTGGAGGAAGTGGTCGGCCAGCAACATGATGTCGCTGCGGCGTTCGCGCAACGGCGGCAGAATGATTGGAAATACGTTGAGGCGGTAATAAAGGTCTTCCCGGAAAGCCCCGTCAGCCATTTCTTTTTCCAGATTGCGGCTGGTGGCGGCCAGTATGCGCACGTTGACGGTCACGCTTTCAGAACTTCCAACCCGCTCAAAGGTTCTTTCCTGAAGCACCCGCAGCAACCGCACCTGCACGGCGGGAGAAATGTCGCCGATTTCATCCAGAAAAATGGTTCCGCCGTTGGCCAATTCAAAACGGCCTTTGCGCTGCTGGGTCGCGCCGGTGAAGGCGCCCTTCTCGTGGCCGAAGAGTTCGCTTTCAATCAGATTTTCAGGCAACGCCGCGCAGTTGACGCTAACGAAGGCATTGTTGCGCCGCTCGCTGCCATAGTGGATGGCGCGTGCAACCAGCTCTTTGCCTGTTCCGGACTCGCCACGAATCAGTACGGTGGCCGTGCTTTCGGCGACCTGCACGATCTGTTCGTAGACGGAGCGCATGGTGCTGCAATTCCCGATGATGTTATGCATCCGGTAGCGATCGCCAAGCTGGCGGCGCAACCGCTCATTTTCAGAAAGGAGCCCCTCGCGCTCTTCGAGTTCTTCGCGAATGCTGGCAACGGCTTCGGCCAGAATGTTGGCGACCAATTCGAGAAACCGCTGGTAACGGCGAAGTTCTTCGACATCCGTGGTAATGGAGATGTCGATACTCATCGTGCCGATCACCGCTTTCCGGTAAATAACCGGCACGCAGATGAAGGCCGTTGGATTACCGGTGCGCGATTTTGTGAGGTTCAGGAAGCGGGGATCTTTGCTGATGTCAGGGATCAGCGCCGACTGCCCGGTCTGCGCCACGCGCCCGGTTATTCCCTCGCCCATTTTATACTGTCCGCGTTTTTTCTCTTCGGCCGTCAGCCCACATGAGGCTTCGATCACAAAGATTTCCGTGTCCGGCTTGCGCAACGTAAAGGTGCCGCGCGACACGCTTAGCTCGGTTTCCATGATATCCAGAACTTCGATCAGTAGTTCAGAAACCGTGTGCGGATGAGTCGCCGCCGCTTGAGAAATTTGGTAAAGGATGGCTAATTCCTTTTCGCTCTGCCCTAAATTTTCGGCTGATGTCGCCATAACTGATTCCTAATTTGTATTATTCGTTTTTTTATAAACAATAATGTAACTGATTGCCAGTATTTTTTGGTTTTTTTATATCAGCAAGATCAAGGAGATATTTTCCGGCCGATCAGCATCATAAATTTTCACACGCTCTTTATTGTTGTTTGATTTAAAATCGATGCACAAAAATGTAACACGTTGTTTATTGGCGACACAAGTGTATCGTTCTTGCCATTTAAATTATTGACTGGACGGGTGAAAATAGTACTCTCGGCAGGCTCTAGTCAGTGAGGTTTTAGGAATGAATATGAAAGAAGAGTTTCAAAAAGGCTTCCCGCCGCCGCAAGGTCTGTACCATCCGGAAAATGAACACGATGCCTGCGGGGTCGGATTCATCTGCAATCTGCATGGAAAAAAGTCGCATGATATCATTCATCATGCACTCGAGATTCTAGTGCGCCTCACCCACCGCGGCGCCTGCGGTTGCGATCCGTTGACCGGCGACGGCGCCGGCATTCTCCTTCAGATCCCGCACGCTTTCTATAAGAAGGAATGTGAAAAACTCGGCATCACTCTACCCGCCGAGCAGGAGTACGGCACCGGTCTGGTGTTTCTTCCGCAGGATGAAGCCCAGCGCAAAACCTGTATGGAAATGCTCGAACAGGCTATTCAGGAAGAAGGCCAAAAGCTGATCGGCTGGCGCAAAGTGCCCACCTGCAACCGGCTGATCGGCGAAACCGCCCGCGCCTCAGAACCCTTTGTCATGCAGGTATTCATCGGCCGCGGAAAAGGCGTGTCTGATCCGCGCACCTTCGACCGCATGCTCTACATCATCCGCAAGGTGACCGAAAACCGGATTTTCCATTCCAACCTTACGGATAAAAACGACTTTTACATCCCGACACTGACCTGCCGTATTATCATCTACAAAGGACTGCTGCTTCCCGAACAGATGGAGTTCTACTACCCCGACCTGCTGGACGATGATTTCACCAGCGCTCTGGCGCTTGTGCACCAGCGCTTCAGCACCAACACCTTCCCGGCATGGAAACTCGCCCAGCCATTCCACGTCCTTTGCCACAACGGCGAAATCAACACGCTGCGCGGAAACTTTAACTGGATGAACGCGCGGCAGGGCCTTCTGAAATCCAGACTGTTCGGCGAAAACATCGATCGCCTTTTCCCGATTATTCAGCCGGGACTTTCCGACTCCGCGTCTCTTGACCAGGCTGTAGAGCTGCTTTATCACGGCGGCCGCTCGCTGCCGCACATTATGAGCATGCTCATTCCCGAAGCGTGGCAGAACCACAAGACCATGAGCGAAGAGAAAAAAGCGTTCTACGAATATCACTCCTGCTTGATGGAGCCGTGGGACGGTCCCGCATCCATTCCTTTCACAGACGGAACCTGTCTGGGCGCCATTCTCGACCGCAACGGCCTGCGCCCGTCGCGTTACATCGTCACCAAAGACGGATATGTCATCATGGGCTCCGAAACCGGCATCATGGATATTGACCCGGCCAACGTGGAGCGCAAAGGCCGCCTCGAACCGGGCCGCATGTTCCTCGTTGATATGGAAAAGGGGCGCATTGTGCCCGACGAAGAGATCAAGCATGAGCTTGCCGCCGGTCAGCCTTACGGCAAATGGGTCAAAGAAAATCTCGTGCCGCTCTCCAGCCTGCCGCCGGAAGAGGCGCAGGGATGCGATCCGGAAACTCTGCTGCAGCGCGAGCGCATGTTCGGCTACACCATGGAAGATATCAGCCAGATCATTGCGCCGATGGCCAAAGAAGCGGAGGAAGTATCCGGCTCGATGGGCATTGATACGCCGCTGGCGGTACTCGCCGAAAAACCGCAGATCCTTTACAACTACTTCAAGCAGCTCTTCGCGCAGGTCACCAACCCGCCGCTCGACGCCATCCGCGAAAAATGCGTCACCTCGCTCATCACCAATATCGGTGCCGAACAGGATCTCTTCGCGGAAACGCCGAAACATTGCAGTCAGCTCAAGATCGAACACCCGATTATCACCAACGACGAGCTTGCTCGCATCCGCAAACTCAAACACGACAATCTTAAAGCCATCACCCTGCCGATGCTCTACAAGGTCGCGGAAGGCGGCGAAGGATTACGCGCCGCGCTCGACAAACTGTGCGCAGACGCTTCGCAGGCGATTGAAAACGGCTACACCCTGCTGATTCTTTCCGACCGGCAGGCCGATCAGGAAAACGCGCCGATCCCTGCACTGCTGTCGACGGCCGCCGTGCACAATCACCTGATCCGCAAACTCCAGCGCACGCGCTGCGGACTGATTGTCGAAAGCGGCGAGCCGCGCGAAGTGCACCACTTTGCGTTGCTGATCGGCTACGGCGCCGGCGCTGTCAATCCCTACATGGTCGGCCAGATTCTGGACGACATGATCAAACAGGGACAGCTCACCGGGATCGAATGGAAAGCCGCCGCGAAGAATTTTGTCAAAGCCATCGACAAGGGTCTGCTTAAAGTGATGTCAAAGATGGGCATCTCCACGCTGCACAGCTACCGCGGCGCGCAGATCTTCGAAGCGGTCGGCTTGAACAATGAAGTAATCGACGCTTACTTCGCCGGCACCGCCTCGCGAATCGGCGGCATCGGCCTTGACGGCATCGCCCGGGAAATCAGCGCGCGTCATCAGTCCGCCTTCCCGAAACGTCCGTCCGACAAAAATCTGCCGCTCGACATCGGCGGCGCATACAAGTGGCGCCGCAACGGCGAGGAGCATCTACTCAATCCGCTGGCTATCGCGAAACTGCAGGAAGCTGTCCGCACCGATAGCGCCGACCTCTTCAAAGAATTCTCCGATCTGGTCAATCGCGACAACCGCACCGTTTACACCCTGCGCGGCCTCTTTGAATTCAAGAAAGGTCTTCAATCCATCCCGCTCAGTGAAGTCGAGCCGTGGACGGCTATCGTTAAGCGCTTTAAAACCGGCGCCATGTCCTACGGCTCCATCAGTCAGGAAGCGCACGAAACGCTCGCCATCGCCATGAACCGTATCGGCGGCAAGAGCAACTGCGGCGAAGGCGGCGAAGATGAAGATCGTTTTCTGCCGGACGAAAACGGCGACCTGCGCCGCTCGGCTATTAAGCAGGTGGCATCGGGACGCTTCGGTGTCACCAGCAACTATCTGACGAACGCCGACGAAATTCAGATTA
>JBAXDG010000103.1:0-4458 GCA_037141075.1 Kiritimatiellales bacterium | reverse complement strand
TCTTGTGCGGGAGCCCCGTTCTGGCAACATCCAGCCATGAAAAAGGCTGGTGTCATAGCAAACCCGAAACGGCCGCACGCCGCCGACATCTTTGAGCGTCTCGCCCGCAAGGCGAAAGCGCTCGGAATCGAGCTGTTCGCCGATGAACAGACCGCCGCACTTCTGCCCTCCGCAACCGTCATCGACTTTGACCAGTTTGAGAAAACCGTCGATGTTCTGTTCGCGCTCGGCGGCGACGGCACCGTCCTCTTCTGCGCGAAACTTCTGAACGGCGCCGATGTTCCAATCCTTGGAATCAATCTCGGCAGTCTCGGCTTCCTGACCGGCGTCGGCGAAGACCAGCTCGAAACGGCCCTCGACGCGCTGGCCGCCGGTAAATGCAAGCGCGACGTCCGCACGGTGGCGAACTGCACCGTCCTGCGCGGCGGGAAACTCATCGGACCCTATCGGATTCTCAACGACGCCGTTGTCGGCTTCGGCGGTTCCTCCCATATCGTCACGCTCGAACTGGCCGTGGACGGCGAGCCGATCACCACCTTCGCCTGCGACGGCATGGTCGTCACCACGCCGACCGGAAGCACCGGGCACTTTCTCGCCTCCGGCGGACCGATCATCCAGCCGTGCACCGATGTGTTCGGTATCAGCGTCATTTGTCCACACACGCTCAGCAACCGGCCGATTATCCTGCCCGACCGCAGCGCCATTGAAATCACGATTCGGCACGCGCACAAAAAACTGCTGTTCTCCGCGGACGGACAGGATGTCGAGGAGCTGGGCGAAGGCGACGCCATCCGAATCGCCCGCAGCGACAAACCCGTCACCTTCCTGCACCTGCCCGGCTACAGCTACTTTTCCGTCCTGAGCGAAAAACTCCATTGGCGAGGCTCCAGTTATTGAAAATGGAATGATGGCTTCAAAGGAACCTGCTATATGATTCTTCCAGTATTCCACCCTTCCACCCTTCCACTCTTCCTCTCCTTCTGGGTTCACAATCTTGATCCCGTCATCTTCCACCTCTGGGGCCCGCTGGCTGTCCGCTGGTACGGAATGGCTTACCTGCTCGGCTTTTTCGGCGGATACCTGCTTCTGCTACGGCTTTCCAAACGCGGCGAATTCGCCGTGCCGCCTCAGGATCTCGGTAACTTCATCGTCCACATCGCCATCTACGGCGTTTTCCTCGGCGGACGGCTCGGTTATGTCCTCTTTTACGCATGGGACGTTTTCATCCATGACCCGCTCTTTCTTTTCCGCGTCTGGGAAGGCGGCATGTCCAGCCACGGCGGCCTGATCGGCGTAATTCTGGTGGTGCTCTGGACGGCGTGGAAAAAGAAAATCCCTTTCTGGAACCTCACCGATTGCCTCGCCCTCGTCACACCGATCGGTCTTTTCTTCGGACGCGTCGCCAACTTCATCAACGGCGAACTCTGGGGACGCCCGGCTGATGTTTCGTGGGCTGTCTTCTTCCCGCAGGCGGGCGACCCCGCGCCGACGCCGCGCCACCCGTCACAACTTTACGAAGCATTCGGCGAAGGCCTCCTTCTCTTCATTGCGCTCTGGCTTATCCGCCGGACAGCATGGGGAAAACGCGACGGCTCCCTGAGCGTCGCATTCCTCGTCATCTACGCCGTCGTGCGCATCGCCAGCGAATTTTTCCGCGAGCCCGACAGCGCCATCTACTTCGGCTGGCTGACGAAAGGTCAGCTCTACTCCGCCTTCATGATTGTCGGGGCAGGCATCATCATCGCAACCAAAAAGCTTTATCGAAGAACAATGAGTAATCCGTAATGCGTAATTGGCCCCTTAGTTACCTTCGTTTCCTTCTGTAAAATTATTTCTCGAATCCGGTTCATCCTGTTATTCTGTCGAAAAGTTATGAGCACCATTCCAAGCATTTTGATCAAGAACGCTGACTTGGTCAGCGACGGCGCGATCCGAGCCGCCGACGTCCTGATCCGCCATGGACGAATCGACCGCATCGACGTAGCCATCGACGCGCAGGCCGACATCGTCATTGATGCTGAAGGCAAAGCGCTCATTCCCGGCATGATCGACTGCCACGTCCACTTCCGCGAACCGGGACTGACACATAAAGGCGATATGCAGAGCGAATCGCGCGCCGCCGCCGCCGGGGGCGTCACCTCCGTCATGGAAATGCCGAATACCAGCCCGCCGGCCGTCACCAATGAACGGCTCGAAGAAAAGTTCGCCATCGCCGCGCAGAAAATGGCCGTCAACTATTCTTTCTACCTCGGGGCTTCGCTCAACAACCTTGATCAAATCAAAGCGGTCGATCCGAAGAATGTCTGCGGCGTGAAAGTTTACATGGGCTCCTCCACCGGCGACATGCTGGTTGACCGTTTCCAAACATTGGAAGACCTCTTTCGCGAATGTCCGATTAACCTTGCCGCGCACTGCGAAGACGCCGGCATCATCAAAAAGCACGAAGCCATTTTCCGCGAGCTCCACGGCGACGAAACACCGTTCTCCGCTCACCCGCATATCCGCAGCGAAGAAGCCTGCTACCGCTCCAGCGAGCTGGCGGTTGAACTCGCCCGCAAGCACGACACCCGCCTGCACATCCTGCATATCAGCACCGCTCGCGAACTGGAACTCTTCGACGAAGGAACGGCGCGCATCAGCAGTCCGCGCGAAAATGAGTTTTATATCGAGCGCGACGAAACCGTCCGCAAAATCACCGCCGAGGCCTGCATTCATCACCTCTATTTCGACAGCACCGCCTACGAAACCAAAGGCGCGCTGGTGAAATGCAATCCGGCAATCAAACGCGCCTCCGACCGCGCCGCCCTGCTGCGCGGACTGCTCACCGACCGGATCGACACCATCGGCACCGACCACGCTCCGCACACTCTGGAAGAAAAACAGGGAACCTACTGGACCGCGCCGTCCGGCATGCCGGTCATCCAGTCCGCCCTGCCCGCCATCCTCGAACACTTCCACAGCGGACTGCTTTCTCTGGAAACCATCGCCGCCAAGATCGCCCATAATCCGGCGCGCATCTTTAACGTCAAAGAACGCGGCTTCATCCGCGAGGGCTACTGGGCCGACCTCGTGCTGGTTGACTTAAACAAACCGCAGACCGTCAGCAAAGAAAACATCCTCTACAAATGCGGCTGGTCGCCGTTCGAAGGCGTCACTTTCCGCTCATCGGTTGACACCACCATCGTCTCCGGCCAGATCGCCTGGCAGAATGGAAAAACAAACGGCGCCGTCCTTGGACAGCGCCTTGAATTCGACCGCTGAGTTTTCCAATAGTTGGAAACTTTGGGTTAATTTTATTCCTGATAAAAATCGAAGCCGATCTTTTTTCGCGGCGGGTCGGGCGGCGGATTCAATAAAGGTTGGAGCTGTTCCCAGATCACCGCCAGCGCCCCGTTGTGTTCCAGCAGGGTTTTATCGATTTCCGCCAGCCGACGGAGAATTTCCGCGTTCGCCGCCAGCCGCTCGCGCATCAGAACAAACGCCCGCACCACAAACACGCTCATCGCCACAGCTTCCGGACTGTTCAGCACCGTCGCCGCCATAATCGCGCCGTGTTCGGTAAATGCCCGAGGAAGGGAACGAGGGTCACGATGCTTCTGGGGACCGGTCACAAATTGTGACCGGTTCGACCTATCTACTTCAACATCAACGGGTTGGTTTAAGGTCACAGATTGTGACCTCAAAGATTCATCTCCTTCATTCTCAATCACTTCCGAACTTGAAGTCACAATTTGCGACTTCAAGTTTCGCCATTCCTTAGTGGTCAGCTGGAACATAAAGTCGTCAGGAAACCGGTCAGCATTCCGTTTAACCGCCTGATTAAACGCCTTAGTCGGCACACCGTAAATCTCTGCGAGATCGGCATCGAGAATCACTCGCTGTCCGCGCAAAGTCAGAATCAGAGGTTCGATCGATTTCAGCTCGTTCATATCGAGACGCCTTTCATGGAGAATCTGCCGGATGACAACAGGAAACTATTTACCGTTCTTTTACAGACATTGGAAGCGCGGAAAACAGATTTTCCAATGGCTGGAAAAAGTAGAACGAGCGTCTCGCTCGTTTTAATCAAGCGGGACGCTTGATCTACCTTGAAAATCCAAATCGAAAATCATCAATCGGTAATCGCCAATTGTTCCCAGCCGGGCTGGGTAAAGAGATGTTCGAGGAGAACGGCGCAGGCGACGGCGGCGCGGGCTTCACCTTGAGTTCGACAGATAAAGTCAGTCCGGCGTTCCGTTAAATGGATCATCTGCCACGATTTGATGGCATCGATCGGATATGTCCCCAGCCGTCCGCACGCACGCCAAGCCGACTGAGCAAGGAACCCATTCTGCCGTGCGGCGCGCCCGGCGGTCGCGCCCTACCCTTAAAATGCTGTCTTTTCACCGAAGGGCTTCCGTAAAGCACAAAAAAAGGGGCATCCATGTGGATGCCCCTTTTCATGCAGAAACTGCCTGT
>JBAXDG010000102.1:0-4461 GCA_037141075.1 Kiritimatiellales bacterium | reverse complement strand
CACATTGCCCTCTTCACCTACATGGATCGCCCCGGCGTGCTCAGCGAAATCGCCGGTGCCATGGCGAAGGAAGGCATCAATATCGACGACGTGCGCAACCCGCACGACAAGACCGGCGAACGTTCCATCGCGATTCTGAAAGTCAGCCAGCCGGTTCCTGAAAAGGTTCTCGCTAAAGTCGCCGGCAAGATCGAGGCTATCAACTTCTGTACGGTTTCGTTCTAATAGAAAAAGGAGTCTGTATGTTCAGAAAGCTATTCTACTTGGTTGCCATTTTATTACTCTGCAGTTCATGCGTCAGCCGGACAACCTACAAAGAACCGGGGCTTAAAGGTAATACCGCATCCGGCAAAAATGCGGGTGAAACGAAAACCGTCTGGTTCTGGGACAAGGATTTTTAATCGCCGCTGATTTCTAACTCGCCTGTTTAGCGCGAAGCAGTTCCGCGTCGGCGTCAGAGAAAAGATTATCCGAAGGTAGAGCGGAAATCCCCGCAGAGAATCTGATCTCTTTTGTTTTTCCCGCTATGTCGAAAAACCGTTCCGTGAATTTCCAAACATTGGAAAGTCCGGCTTCAGGCAGAATGACCGCAAACTCGTCTCCGCCAATGCGACAGACGATGTCGGCTTTGCGAGCGGTTTCCTTCAAGAGCCGGGCAAAGGTTTTCAGCACTTCGTCCCCGGCCTGATGCCCGCGGGTGTCATTGACCTGTTTGAATCCATCGAGATCGAACAGCACGAGACTCAACTCGCGTCCGTAGCGACGAGCGACTGCAACGTTCTGCGCGAGAGCTTCGTCGAAAAAGCGGCGGTTGTAGAGTCCGGTGAGCGAATCGCGTACCGCCAGCTCAGCCAGCTGGGCCGCAAGTTCGCGCACATCGGCGGGAGCACCGATTTCGGCGAGGCGGCGCTGGAGACGGTCAGGCATATTTGCATGAAGAGAACAGAGTATAGATCCACGATGTCAGTTCGCCGAGAACCTGCTTGAAGGCCAGACTGCTGCGCCACCAGTGGCGTAAGTCGGCTTCCTGACTATCGAGAGAGACGATGCCAATAGGATAGTCAGCGCCAAAAGCCAACTTGTAGAGGTGGAGAGAGCGGCGACTGTGGGCTCCCATGCTGTAGATATTGCAGGGCATCCCTAAAAATCCACACCGCTTAAGGGCGTCACGCGCGGCTAGTGCAGAGGCATAAGTCCGGTCGCATTTCACATCGGGAGCCGGTGCGCAGAGAATCGTTTCATCGGACAATCCCATCAGACGAAGGCGGGCGGCGGTTACTTCGGCGTAAGTTTTTTCTCCAAAAAAAACGCCACCGAATTTAATGGGTCCGCCGGTGGTGACAATAAGCTGATCCGGCTGAATGCCCCGAACCGCTTCTTTGAGTTCTGCATCAGGCAGCCAGCCTTCGATGATGATGATTTCGGCGTTCGGCAACGGATGATTCTGCGCCAGAAAGGGATAGAGACGGCTGGTCGTGCCGTAAAAAAGGCCGACGACGAGTAGAAAAAGTAGAATAGAGCCCTGCCAGGTTGGCATCCAAACCTCTTTTTTGCGGAAAAGTTTCACGCAGATGGGTATAGCCTTTCGACCGGCTCAGAACAATTCCTATCTTTTTGCAGAAAACTTTGGGCACAGGTGTTGACACGGGGTATCCCCTCGTATATTTTCCCCGCCTTGCATTTGAACCAGAAAGATTTGTAATGAAGACATTTGTAGCAAACGAAAATGATATCAAACGGGACTGGTATGTGATCGACGCCGCGGATAAGTCCACCGGACGTCTGGCCGTATTTATCGCAGATCTGCTGCGCGGCCGCAACAAACCGACCTATACCCCGCATGTGGACACCGGCGCCTTTGTGGTGGTCATCAACGCTGAAAAAGTGAAGCTGACCGGCAACAAGGAAGAAAAGAAAATTTATCAGGACTACAGCGGATATCCGAGCGGACTACAGAATCGCAGTGCCGCCGTCATCCGTGCGAAGAATCCGACGCGTATTATCATGCAGGCTGTCGAGGGAATGCTTCCTGGCAACCGCCTGATGCGCAAGACGATCACCCGCCTGAAAGTCTATGTCGGACCGAACCACCCGCACACGGCGCAGAAGGTTCAGATACTTGAATTTAAAGGCTAATCTAAGGAGTACAACGTGGTAGCAGCGAAAAAAGTTGATCAAATTGCCGCAACAGGCCGGCGCAAAACATCGGTAGCGCGGGTCACTCTCGTCAAAGGCTCCGGCGTCATCACCGTAAACGGCAAAACCGCTCAGGATTATTTTGACACCAAGGACATGGTGGATACCGTGGTTCGTCCGCTGGTGCTCACCGACCGCGTCAAACAGTACGACATGACAGTTGTCGTCAGCGGCGGCGGCAAAGTCGGCCAATGCGGTGCGATTTCGCACGGTGCATCCCGCGCTCTGATCAAAGCGGAAGAAGAGCTGAAACCGATCCTGAAAAAGGGCGGCTTCCTCACCCGCGACGCACGTATGAAAGAACGTAAGAAACCGGGTCAGCCGGGCGCACGCAAGCGCTTCCAGTTCTCGAAACGCTAAGCCGTACGCGGCTTGCGGCAAAGTCCCGGCGCTCTTGCGAGACCGGGACTTTTTTTATTCCGAAAAGTTGTGCGGGGGTGTAATCTCCGGCCTCTGGAGTTGGAACATATGAAAAAATCACTGCCTTTACCAAAGGGATTTTCGGCGGCCGGAATCTCCGCCGGAATCAAGAAAAAGAAAAAAGATATGGCCCTGATCGTCTCAGACGTGTCAGCGGAAACCGCGGCTGTCTTCACAACCAATCAGATCAAAGCCTCTCCGGTCAAATGGGATCTTAAGGTCGTGGAACACGACGGCGCGCGGGCGATTGTGATGAACAGTGGCAATGCCAATGCCTGTAACGGCGAGCAAGGCATGGCCGACGCCGAAGCGATGGCCGCCCTCGCCGCCGGAAAACTCGGCATACCTCCTTTAGATGTTTTTGTCTGCTCCACCGGCACGATCGGCAAACCGCTTCCGATGGATAAAATCGCCGGAGGCATCGAACTGCTGTTTGACGCGGTTTCCCCTGACGGCGGTATGGATGCGGCGGAAGCCATGATGACCACCGATCTCGTCAGTAAAACCGTCACGGTCGAAATCGACCTCGATGGAAGACCGGTGCGGATCACCGGTCTTGCAAAAGGTTCAGGAATGATTGAACCAAACATGGCCACCATGCTCGCTTTCATCCTGACCGACGCGGCGATCGAAAAACACACCCTGCAATGCGCACTGCGGGTCGCGGCCGACATGAGCTTTAACCGGATCACCGTGGACGGCGACCGGAGCACCAACGACACGGTCATCTGTCTCGCCAACGGACAAGCCGGAAACGAGCTCATTACGCAAAGTTCCAAACATTGGAAACTTTTTTTCCAGACCATGGAAAAAGTGATGTTCGACCTCGCCATGATGATCGTCAAAGACGGCGAAGGCGCCACGCGAGTCATCACAGTCAAAGTGACCGGTGCGGCCTCCGGCGGCGAAGCCGAGGAAGCCGCGCGGGCGGTCGCCAACTCCATGCTCAACAAGACCGCATGGGCGGGCAAGCGGCCCAACTGGGGACGGATTATGGATGCGATCGGTTATTCCTACGCGCAGGTGCAGGAAAACAAGGTCGACATCGACTACGACGATGTGCCCGCCGTACGCAAAGGCATAGCCGCCGGAACGCCGGAAGAGGAACTGGTTGCGGCCGTTTCCAAAGAAGCGTTCACCATTAATATCAATTTGAATCTCGGCGGCGGAAGCTCGGTGGTTTACACCTGCAATTGCACCGAGGACTACGTGCGGATCAATGTGGAATAGAACGGAAAAAACCATGCAGCAAATGATTGAAAAGGCGTCGGTGCTGATTGAAGCCCTGCCCCATATTCAGAAGTTCCGGGGCGATACAGTTGTCGTTAAGTTCGGCGGCAGTATTATGGAGAGCGAGATCGGCTACCGGAATATTCTCAAGGATGTCGCCTTCATGGAATGCGTCGGCCTCCAGCCGGTCATCGTGCACGGCGGTGGCAAATCCGTTTCAAAAAAAATGCGGGAAGCGCATATTCAGCCCAACTTTGTTCAGGGCCTGCGGGTAACGGACGAGCAAACCATTAAAGTGGTTGAGAGTGTTCTGAACAATGAGGTGAATCCGCACCTTGTGGAAATCATCAAAAATTACGGCGGCAAAGCACACGGCATTCACGGCGAAGACATCATAAAGGTCAAAAAGCACACCGGCAAAGATCCCCAGACGGGCGAAGAACTTGACTGGGGCTACGTCGGCAAAGTGATCCATGTGGACGTGGAGCCCATCAAGGCGTTTCTGAAAGCGGACATCATTCCAGTCATCACGCCGCTCGGACGCGGCGAGGACGGACATCTTTACAACGTCAACGCCGACGACGTCGCCAACGCCATTGCCTGCGCCCTGCAGGC
>JBAXDG010000101.1:0-4608 GCA_037141075.1 Kiritimatiellales bacterium | reverse complement strand
GGATGGCGGTGGGATCGTGAAGAAGGACGTTGGTATCCAGAATAAAATTTTGCATGGCTGGATAATACGACAACCCGCCTGCCGTCAAAAGTCCGTTTTTACAAACCTTGGAAAAATATTTTCAAAGGTCTGGAAAACCGGTCAGCGGCCAAGATTATACTTCAAAATGCACCAGACGGCGTGTACGCCGTCGCGCCAGCCGATCTTTTTGCCCTCATCGTAGGTGCGTCCATAGTAGGAAATGCCGACTTCGTACATCCTCGCCTTGATCCGTACTACTTTGGCGGTGATTTCCACCTCAAAGCCGAAGCGGTCTTCCTCGATGGTGATCTGATCCAGAGTGGATTTACGGAAGAGCTTATAGCAGGTCTCGACATCGGTCAGATTGACGTTGCTGAGCATATTGGAAAGCAGTGTGATCAACCTGTTTCCAGCCGAATGCCAGAAATAGACCACGCGGTGCGCGGAAGACCCGGCGAACCGCGACCCGTACACCACATCGGCTTTGTCCTGTAAAACGGGAGCAAGCAGGCGTGGATATTCGGCCGGATCGTATTCAAGATCGGCATCCTGAACAATAATATACGGCCCCTGCGCGGCGGCAAAACCGGTCCGTAGTGCCGAGCCCTTCCCGCTGTTTTTCTCGTGAAAAAACACATGCACACGGCGCTCCGCTTCAGCGATCTGTGTAAGCAACTCGCGGGTACCGTCTGTCGAGCCGTCGTCCACGATCACCAGCTCTTTCACGCAAGGGCGTTGCAAGACCATCTCCGTCATCTTGCGAACAGTCTGTGCTTCATTATAAACCGGCATCACAACCGACAGACAGGCGTCCATAGTCATTGCTCCTTTTGCTGTACAATAGAACGGCGACACAACTCTAAATTGATTTTATCCTGCTCGGAATGATTTGGACTGGCACAAACCGCTTCAAAGCAGATCAATGCCCGCGCGAAATCACCACGTTTAAGAAAGAACACTCCGAGATCACTGACAACAGGTGAAAACCTGGGAACAACAGCAACCGCACGCGTCAGAGGCGGATTAATACAGACCGATTCAAAGCAGACCATTGCCCGTTCCATATCACCGTGTCGAAAAAAATATCGCCCTAAAATACAAACATCAGGTGCATAATCGGGAGAGATAGTAACCGAACGCAGCAGATGAGGTCTCGCTTCGTCGACCCGGCCGTTCATCACCAACCAACTGCCGTAGTAAAGATGGGCGACATAATTATTTCTGGTCACAGCCAGCGCCCGACCGCACAACGCATCGCTGTCGCGCCAGAAGGCAATCTGCCGCACGGTAAGCAGGATGAGGCCCGCCGCAAGAATCAGAGCCGCCTCTTTCCTAAAAGGTATCCGGCGGAGAGCCGCGACACCCCAAACCAGCAGGGCAGTCAATCCAATGGATGGCAAATAGGTGAACCGATCCGCCGTGGTGGTGTTGCCGATCTGAATAAAGCCGCAGACCGGTGCGAGCGCAATGCAAAACCAGAACCAGCCGGTAAAAATAAACGGTGCTCTGCGAAGAAAAAACAGCGCGGTCAGTGTGATAGCCGCTAGTAGAACAAAAGAAAACACCGCAATCGGGAGTGACGGGACCATCATTGGGTACGGCGTCGCCAGCCCGAACGGCCAGAAAAATTTTCCGATGTAAAAAACATAATTGTGCAGCGCAATCCCGGAACGCTCAATCAATGAATAGGTTTCGAACGATGCAATCGCACTGCGATGCGCCAGCCAGCCAACGACAGTGAAAACCGCCGCGCAGACGAATAACGGGATTTTTTCAACAATCCGGTTCCGAACATCGGAAAACCGGTTCAATGGCCAGACGTCAAGCAAAAGCAAAAGCACCGGAAGAGTCACCAGCACCGGTTTCACCATCAGCCCCGCAACCATGAAGAGCAGAATGGCGGCATACCAGACCTTACTGCGACTGCGGGAAAATGAAACGTAAGCGTGGAGTGCCAGAAACATAAAAAAAGCGCTCAGCACATCTTTGCGTTCGGTGACCCACGCCACCGATTCAACGCGCAACGGGTGCAAAGCCCAAAACACTACCGCAATCAGCGACAGCCATACCTTGTCTGTCATCCGGCGCAAAAGAAGAAACAGCAGTGTGGCATTCAGGCTATGCAGCAGAATGTTGGTCAAATGAAACGCCCACGGCTCCGGGGCCAGCAGCGTGCTGTCGATCATGTAGGATATCCAGAGCAGAGGACTCCAGAAGCAGTATTGCACATGAAACGCCCAGCCGATGTTTTTAACACTCAGCCCCGAAAGAACCTGCGGGTTTCTATAAACGTAGGCCGCATCATCAAAAGCAACGTAGTGACAAAAAAGTGCGGGCACGAAAACCGCCGCCGTCAGGAAAAACAACAGCATCGCGATCAACCATTCTGAGCGCTTATTTTTCATCTTCGTTCTTGCGGGCGGCACCACGCCCATGGCGTGGTGCCGGAGGAGGGACTCGAACCCTCACGATATTACTCGGCAGATTTTGAGTCTGCTGCGTCTACCAATTTCGCCACTCCGGCTTCGTGAGAAGGGAGGAAGATAGAAAAAGCCCCTGCCTTTTGCAAGCAGGGGCTTCCGCTTTCGCTATGAGCCGATTACTGCCCGGTCATTTCGTCGTAGAAACGAACGAACTGGTTTTTATCCGCACTTTCGCGCAGCTTCATGGCGGCGCGCGGATGCTCGTTCAGCTGCCCGGCGATCATGTACGGGATGCTGTAACCCCAGTCGATCGTTTCGCGCAGCGGCAGAGTCCATTTTTCAACCGCTTCGATTGCCGGACGCTGGTGGAACTTCGGATTACGCAGGAAGCCCAGCAGCAGTTCGGTCGGGCAGTTGCCCGCGCCGCGACCAAGTCCGTCGAGCCGTCGTCCACGATCACCAGCTCTTTCACGCAAGGGCGTTGCAAGACCATCTCCGTCATCTTGCGGACGGTCTGCGCTTCATTATAAACCGGCATCACAACCGACAGACAGGCATCCATAGTCATTGATCCTTTTGCTGTGCCATAAAACGGCGACACGACTCTAAATTGATTTCCGCCTGCTTGGAATGGCGCGGATTGGCACAGGCCGCCTCAAAGCAGATCAATGCCCGTTCAACATCACCGCGCTGGAAAAAAAACAATCCGAGATTATTAACAGCAGGTGAGTACTCGGGAAAAAGAGTAACCGCACGCAATAGATGAGGGCCTGCTTCGTCGAGCCGCCCCTCATCAACCAGCCAGCCGCCGTAGTGGGCATGGGCAATAGGATTATTTCCAGTCACGGCCAGAGCGCGCTGGCACAGCGCATCGCTGTCGCGCCAAAAGGCGATCTGCCGCACGGTGAGCAGGATAAGACCCGTCGCAAAAATCAGAGCCATCTCTTTCTTGAAAGGAATCCGGCGAAGAGCTGCGACACCCCAGACCAGCGCAACCGTCAATCCAATGGACGGCAAATAGGTGAACCGATCCGTCGTGGTGGTGTTGCCGATCTGGATAAAGCCGCAGATCGGTGCGAGCGCGATGCAAAACCAGAACCAGCCGGTAAAAATAAATGGTGCGTTGCGAAGCAGGAACAGCGCGGCCAGTGTGATGGCCGCCAGCAGAACAAAAGAGAATACCGCAATCAGAAATGACGGAACCATCATTGGGTATGGCGTCGCCAGCCCGAACGGCCAGAAAAATTTCCCGATGTAAAAACCATAATTGTGTAACGCAATCCCGGCGCGCTCAATCAATGAGTAGGTTTCGAGCGACGAGATCGCACTGCGATGTGCCAGCCAGCCAACGACAGTGAAAACCGCCGCACAAATGAATAATGGGATTTTTTCAACAATCCGTTTCCAAACATTGGAAAATCGGTTCAGAGGCCAGACGTCGAGTAGCAACAGAAGCACGGGGAGCGTCACCAGCACCGGTTTCACCATCAGCCCTGCAACCATGAAGAGCAGAACGGAGACATACGGGGCCTTGCTGCGACTGCGGGAAAATGAAACGTAAGCGTGAAGCGCCAGAAACATAAAGAAAGCGCTCAACACATCCTTGCGTTCTGTAATCCACGCCACCGATTCAACCCGCAACGGATGCAACGCCCAAAACGCCGCCGTAATCAGCGACAGCCATACCTTGCCGGTCATTCGACGCAACAGCAGAAAGAGCAGTGCGGCGTTCAGACTGTGCAGTAGAATATTGGTCAGATGGAACGCCCACGGCTCCGGAGCCAGCAGCGTGCTGTCGGTCATGTAGGATATCCAGAGCAGCGGACTCCAGAAACTGTTGTTCACATGAAAAGCCCAACGGATATTTTCAAAACTCAGACCGGAGAGAACATGTAGGTTTTTTGAAACATACAAAGGATCATCAAAAGCAACGTAGTGACAGAAAAGTGCGGGCACGAAAACTGCCGCTGTCAGGAAAAACAACAGCATCGCGATCAACCATTCTGGGCGCTGATTTTTCATCATCGTTCTTACAGACTGCGCCAATGGCGTGGTGCCGGGGGAGGAACTCAAACCCTCACGATATTACTCGGCAGATTTTGAGTCCAGTGCGTCTACCAATTTCGCCACTCCGGCTTCGTGAGAAGGGAGGAAGATAGAAAAA
>JBAXDG010000100.1:0-4645 GCA_037141075.1 Kiritimatiellales bacterium | reverse complement strand
GCGCTTTGGGCAGATCGTCGGCCCGCACACGGTAAACCCCACCCTCTTCACTGACGCGTTTTCCAATCATCCGCCTTCATCTCCTTTCGCTCCGCGCCGGAGATTACGGCGCGACAAGTCAGAAAGAAGTTAGCAGTTCTTACCAATGCTTGGAAGAAAACTTTCCAACCCTTGGAAAAAGGCTGATGAAAACAGGCCTAAAGAAAGGCGGCGATACGGAATACCTTTATCGCCGCACTCCAAAGTCTTCGATCTTCACCGCGTCGACTTCAATTTCGAAGAGGAGGTCGTCGCGGCAGACGTCGGCGTGCGAGACAGCCAGCGGGAAGCGCGGAATGCCGAGTTCCTCCGCGACGCGGCGGTAGATCGGCAGATAGCTCATGTCTTTGAAGTAGGCGATGCCGCGGAAGAGGTCGCCCCAGTCCATGTTCCGCGATTCGAGCAGTGCTTTGACGACGTCCATCGTCAGGCGGATCTGTTTTTCTGGATCGTCCAGATGGGCGGTTTTGCCGACCGGATCAATGCTGGCGGTGCCCGAAATGAGCAGGCTGCGATGCGTCGGGAATTTGAGTTCGACGGCGCGGCTGAAGGAGCTTTTGTAGTCGAGCGCCGGATTCTGGAGCGGTGAATTGACGGCTTGAATTTTCACCTGATCGGTTTTGGGCTGAACGGCAAGCACGTCCATCATGATGGCGGCGCCGAAGGGGTTGCTCGCGCCGATACCGGTGCTGGCGGGCACCATGTGACTGAAGATGTCGGTTTCTTCGAAGAATGCGGTGCGAACACGGTTAAAGTCGCCGTACCAGTCGAGAAGCCGGTCGAGATAGATCCATGTGCGGACGGTGTCGGTGAAATGAAAACCGTTTTCTTCGAGCGCGGCCTGCATGATCTGGAAGGCGGAGTGCGTCTGCTCGGTGCGGGACGCGTTGAGGTTGGCGGGCAGAATTCCGCGCAGGCGGCAGAACCGGGCGTGTTCGTCTTCGTAGATGAAGCCGATGTCTCGGCCATCCAGCTTGACGGGCTTCGGCTTGATACCGGAAATGGCGACGGCCTGCATGGAATACATGTCGCCGTCTTTACAGGCATCGCCCTGCAGCCAGACCACGGGCCAGTTGGCGTTTTCAGTTTCGGCGACAAATTCCGGATAGAGCTGTTTACCCGCAAAAACAAACTGACTGAGAATAGAAGCATCCAGCCCTTCCGCCGTTTTGCGGAGAAGCCGGTTCATGTTCTGTTTGGACTGCACAGTGATGCAATGCTCGGCATGCGACGTCAGGGTCAGCGTGGCGACATCGGCGTCATAACCGGTTTTTGAGAT
The DNA here is from genome assembly GCA_037141075.1 of Kiritimatiellales bacterium. Taxonomy (GTDB): domain Bacteria; phylum Verrucomicrobiota; class Kiritimatiellia; order Kiritimatiellales; family Tichowtungiaceae; genus Tichowtungia. The sequence goes on along the minus strand of JBAXDG010000100.1, from coordinate 3,327 downwards.
TTGCGCAGTCAAAACGGATCCTTTCAGTTGGTGACCTCTATGGAAATGGCATCAATGGTGAAGTCCACAGCGTTCTTATTCTTGCCCTTGAATGCCGGGAGCGGATTGTAGTCCGGATCGTCGGATGATTTTGAAATTTTAATGGTTCCGCTGAGAAGAACGGTCGCCGTGTCGCCCGGCTCGGCGTTCGGGCTGACCGTTAGGATAATTTCTCCGCTCTTCTTACTGATGTTGCCGGTTTTCAGAGTGAGCCATTCGGGCGGCTCCGCCAGAGTCAGCTTGATGGGCGCGCGCTCTTTGTCATTCAGCCACTTGACGATTGAGTTAATACGGATTTCTTCACCGGGATGAACTTTAAAGACGCCGTCCGGAGGGAAATTCAGGGTAACCGTTGCCGGATCGGGGTCGGTTATTTCAACGAGCAGCTGTTTCGCTGTCACCAGATGTCGATAGAGAAAAGCCTGCATCATGTCTTCGGCCGGAACAGCGCGCCGCTTTACCGTCCGCAGACCGCAGTCGGCCGACCCCTCAATTTCGAGCGCGATAGTCTGTTCTTCTGCGCGCGGCTTGGCGGCGATCACGACACGGGCTGAATCGGCGCCGCCGGGAATCACGGATCGTTGAATCTCAATCCCTGGAGGCGCATCCGGAGCAGAGAGCTGTATTTCACCGGTGAAGCCGCCAGAGCGAATGGCATGCACCGTTACAATGGCCGTGCCGTTGCGCGGAATCCGCAGGCTTGCCGGAACGATCCGCAACTGGTAGTCGGGCTGTTCCTTGCCGATCATCAGGCGATAGGCATAGTCGGCGCCGCCTTTACCCAGCTGGTCATTCAGCCGCACAAAATAGGTTCCCGTTGCAGGCAGTGTGACATCCATGCGGGAGTCGGCCTGATGCGTGATCAGTCCAAAGCTTTTGTCCGCGAAATCATCATTCGTCGCCAGCGACTGCTTCTGCGCGTTAAACAGCGTCAGGCGGGAATCGAGCGGCGACCCAAGCCGCCGGGCGAGGACTTCAACCGTTTTTTTCTCCCCTGCGCGCCCATCGAAGCAGAACCAGTCCTGATCGCCCGGCTTGCCGATTGTTCCGTTGATGACGATGTCGTTCGTCACGGCCTGAGCCTGCGAGAACTGATTGTTGGGCTCGCGTTCCGGACTGTCGGGCAGCGGAGATACGCTGAAGTTCCGGACATTGGAACGGAGTCCATTTTTCTCAACACGGATTTGCTGTATGTCCGGCGCGTTGTATCCGGTTTTCAAATTCATTTTCGTATAGGGAAGGTTCGCACCGTAAAGCGACACATCCGCCGTGCTGTTTACCGCGCCGCCAAGCGGGAATATCCTTTCAATAAACGGGAGTTCGCCGATGGAGATGCGATAGACGAAATCCTCACGGCCGCGGAAAATTGAATCGCGGATTGAGAGCATGTAGTCTCCGTCCGCCGGCACGGTATAGATCAGCACCGGATCGGGACTGCACTGGTAATCATCGTCATAAGCCACCTGATTGCCCTTTGCATCGTAAAGGGTCAATACGGACTGGAACCAGCCGGGAACCGCGTCCGCCAGATAAGGAACCAGCGAACGGGCCGCCACCTCAAAAACCAGTGTCTGACCCTTGCGTGCATGGAAGCGGAAAGAGTCAATATCACCGGGCATAATCTGCCCGTTCACCAGAACCGGGAAGGCAGGCAGGGACATTGCTTTCGCCTTTAAATCATTCGGCTCCTTTTCGGATACTTCAGGCATCTGCCCGATTTGAAACAGAAGCGGATTGGAAAGTCCGTTGGTCGCGATAAGTCTCAACTCATAGTCGCCGGGACGCAGCGATTGCGGCAGCGTGATTTCCAGCGTGAGCCGTTCAGCAATCTGCGGATTAAACTGTTTTTTGGCCGCCATTGCCGGATTTGTTTTATCTTCGCGTCTTACCTCGGCCACCATGGCTATTTCCGGCTCAAGCAGTTCTATCTGACGCTTCATCTGCTGCTTGGTCGCTTCGTCCGTTGTTTCGGCCATTTGCGCTTCGATGATTTCCTTTTTTTTGTGGAGCCGGTTGCCTTCCTTCTTGTCATAGATACGAATGTAGTCCGTCTGCCGGACTTCCACCGGGGTGCCGGAAAGATTGATGCCGGAAAAATCCTTCACATACTGCCCGCCGATTGTGACGGTGAGTTTTGCGCCCGGCGTGCCGCCCGCCGGATAAACGAATCCGACATGGGGCGCCACCGCGGCGGAAAGAATCGCAGCGGACACTAAAAAACATGCAGGAATGAGCTGGAATATCTTTTTCATCACATGATCTCCCGGAGCAGACCGCCGCTTTCCACTTTAACCTTGCTGTCGGCCAGCGGGGAAAAGAAGGCTGTTTTCCCGTCCGGCGTCGGCAACGTACCTTTCGGATCAATCCCGAGCAGTTCATAGATGCTGGCGGTCAGATCCCATGGATAGACCGGACGCTTAGTCACTTCTTCACCGCGCGAACTGGTCGCCCCGACAACATGCCCGCCTTTAAACCCGCCGCCGGCCACCAGATGAGAGAAGGCCTTGCCATAATGGCCGCGACCGCCGCTCCACGGCGCATCCCAGTCAATTTTTGGAGTGCGCCCGAATTCGCCGCCACACCAGACAATCGTTGAATCCAGCAGCCCGCGATCCGAAAGATCCTGCAGGAGCGTTGAGAGCCCTTTGTCCAGCTCCGGCAGTTTCTGCGTCATCATTTCAAAATGTTTTTTGTGGGTGTCCCAGCCCGGAGCATTGATGGTGATAAACGGCACGCCGGCCTCAACCAGTTTACGGGCCTGCAAACAGGACTGGCCGAATGTGGTTTTCCCGTAAGCCGTCTTCAATGCATCCGGTTCTTTGGATAAATCAAACGTGTTTTTAGCCTCACCCAGAATCAGCGAATAGGCATCCTGCTTGTTTTTGTCCATCTGATGGATGAGTGAATTGCCTTCCATGTCGCGTGCAAACGTGTCGAGGTTTCCCAGCAACGTGCGCCGGCTCTGTTGACGGGCATCGGTGATTCCTTCCGCGACGACCCCCTCAACCGCAAAAGGCGTTTTCGCCGGGTCACCGCCGGTTGAGAAAGGCTGGTATTTCGACCCGAGAAAACCCGCTTCGGAAAACCGACCTTGCGGTTTCGTCAAAGCAACGTAAGGGGGAATCAGTCCGTTGTATCCCGCGCTGTACCCTTTTTTGTAGGAAACGACAGCGCCCATCGCCGGATTAACAACTCCATCAACCGGCTTGGTTCCTGTCATCACGATATAGGACGCAACTTCATGCGCATTGTTTCCATGCGTCATACCCCGGAGCAGTGAATATTTAT
>JBAXDG010000099.1:0-4669 GCA_037141075.1 Kiritimatiellales bacterium | reverse complement strand
TGGTCCACGGGCAATTCCTACGAGGCGGAAATGGAGGCCAACGTCAACCTGCCCAACTACCGCATCTTCAAATCCGGCCGCGAGCACTGGTATGAGCCGCTGGAGGAGAAACGCGATCTGCTCGGCAAATGGAAGCCCTGCAATCCGGAATCCGCCGCCGAGACCTCGGTCGTCGCCTATAATTTCGGCAAGAAATTGCATCTGGCTCTCGGCGTTCCCGTCGGGATCATTCAGGAAGCCTATGCCGGCACGCCGATTGAGGGCTGGATGCCGTGGGACGTTCAGAAGGACATTCCCCAGTCGCAGGAGCAAAAGGCGGAAATGGAAAAAAGCAAACAGCGTCAACTTGAAGGCAAGGGCGTAAGCGTGGAAAAGGCTCTTCAGAATTTCAATAAGGAGATGGCGGATTACAACGCTGCGGTGGCTACGGGGGAGAGCATGAAAACCAAGAACAGAGAGCTGAAACCTCCATACATTACCAAGCCCGCAGACATGGGAAACCAGTATCCGGCCAACATTTTCAACGCCATGATCTATCCCATCCGGCCCTACGGGATTAAAGGTATCGTTTGGTATCAAGGTGAGCGCAATTCCAAGACCGTGCCCCAGGCCGTTGCCTACCGCGAACAATTGGAGCGGCTGATCAGCTATTACCGCTCTTCCTGGCATGAACTCTCCGGCGGCAACGTCTCGAAGGACTTCCCGTTCTTTTTCACCCAGTTGCCCTGCTGGAATCCTGAACAGACACAGCCAGTCGAGGGCATTGAGGCCACTTGGGCGGCCAACCGCGAATCGATGCGACTCGTCAGCAAAGAGGTTCCCAACACCGGCATGGCGGTTGGCATCGACTGTGGCGATCCTGTTGCGCTGCATCCGAAAAACAAGAAATCAATCGGTATTCGCCACGCTTATCTGGCGCTTGAGCAGACGTATGGACAGAAAATCGTCGGCAACGGTCCGCGCTATCAAAGCCAGAAAATCGACGGGAACAAAATCATTCTTGAATTCGACTCTATTGGCAGCGGCATGATGGCCGCGAAACCGGGCATGCTGGATGCCTTTGCCATCGCCGGAGCGGACAAAGTTTGGCATTGGGCTGATGCCGAGATCTCTGGAAACAAGGTGATTGTTTCATCCAAGGATGTGCCCTCTCCGGTCGCGGTGCGTTATGCCTGGGCAATGAACCCATCGCAACGCAATCTGCTCTACAACAAGGAAGGGCTTCCGGCTTCGCCGTTCCGGACGGACAGTTGGCCGCTTTTCGATCCCAAGGATCCGGAAGTGCGCGTCGAGAAACCTGAAAAAACCAATGAGAGCCAGGATGCCAAGATTAACGGCAAAGACTGGAATCGTCCAAAAATGACGCAGTGAATAACCAGGAATGATGAAGGTGGTGCAATCTGCCCTTGATTAAGGATCCCAGATCCAACCATTACAAACATGAAAACACACCTTCTACTTATTACCACCGGACTGCTGACTCCGCTCGCTATGCTTCAAGCCGGTGAGCGACTGGGTATGATCAGTTCCCGATTACCAAGGAGGTCCGCCATGTCCATCTTGAATGAGCTGGAGAAGGAAATAATCCTATCCTGCAGCGCTTTTCGACCGGCGTTTACAGCCGAAGCCAGCGACAACCAGGAATAAATGAAATGAAGAGATTTATTTTTGCAGGACTCACCTTGTTCACTCTCGGGGCAACGAACCCGGTGACGGCGGCGGACTACTACGTGGACGATACCGGCGGCAGCGACGGCAACAGCGGGATCGCCACGAATGCCGCCTGGCAGACCCTCGCCAAGGTCTCAGCGACTGCCTTCTTGCCGGGGGACAGGATCCTTTTCAAGGCAGGCGGCACTTGGACCGGCCGAGTCGAGCTGAAGGGAGATGGCGACGCGGCCAATCCGATCATCGTGGATCAATACGGCACGGGCAATAAACCCAAAATCAACGGCGGCGGGTATGAATCCGCAGTGTTGCTGTATAATGTTTCCTATTGGGAGCTGAATAACCTCGAGATTATCAACGATGGCGGGCCGACGCTGGGTTTCACCGCCGGATCGACCAACACCGCAGCCTCCGTAACGAACCGTTACGGGGTTTATGTGTTGACCAAGGAGAATGGTATCCGCCATCACATCTACTTCCGTAATCTTAACATTCACAACATCTTCCCGGAGACCTGCACCGCCGATTCCGAAGGCCATGGCATCTGGATGAGGTCGAGCGGAAAGTTGAAGGATACTTACTACGACGATGTTCTCGTGGAGAGCTGTCAGTTCAGTTACCTTTTCAAGTACGGGCTTCTTATTTCGAAGGAGCAGCAACGTAACCCGGGGTTTGAGTACCATAAAAATCTGGTGATTCGGGGCAATACGTTTACCCACACGGGTTCGTCCGGCTTTCAAACCGGTTGGTGTGACGGCATCTTGGCGGAAAACAATGTGATAGATGACACCGGATCGAGTGTGGACCCGCGGATGTTCATGCAACACGGCAGCGGATATTGGCCATGGAATTCCAAAAATGTGGTCGTTCAGAACAACCAGTTCAAAAATGCCCACGGTGACATCGATTCCTGCGGCATGCATGTCGATTACAGCTGCTCAAATGTTATCGTGCAATACAACTTGAGTTACCACAACGAGGGCGGTTTTATCGAGATACTCGGCGACACAGACAACATCATTTATCGCTACAACGTCAGCATCAACGACGGATGGAGAACCACTGCGACTCAGACAGGAAAACTGATCTGGCTGAGTGGCTATGCCTGGGATACGAATACTGCGAGTTTTGGGAATATCCCTCCGACGAATTGTCAGATCTACAACAACACAATGTATGTGCAGCCGGGACTGACCAACTATATCGATATCAACAAGAATAGCGGGAATGTCTCCATTACGAACAACATCTTCATCATTGCGGGAACAACGCTTTATGACCAAAGCGCCGGCAGCAACCCGGGGAACTTTGGCGGCAACCTTTGGTTTGGCAACCGGCCGGCCGGTCTGCCAGCGAGCGCCTCGGACATTCTGGCTGATCCGCAGGTGATCAATGCCGGCGGAACGAACGCCGCGGACTATCGCTTGAGCCTCACGTCGCCCGCCATCGGAGCCGGGGCGGTTATCGTCAGCAACGGCGGCTTTGATTATTGGGGCACGACTTTGCCGGCGGGTGCTCCCTGCATGGGCGCAACGGAACAGATCATGAGCCGGCACACCCTCACGGTGACCAGCCCGGTTGGCACGCCAAGCCCGAATGGCGTGACCACCAACGGATACGGGGCGCTGATCCAGGCCTCGGCAAATTCACCTGTCACAACGAGTTCCGGCCTGTTTGCCGCCACTGGATGGACCGGCACCGGCAGCGTTGGAAACGGCACGGGATCCAGCACCAGCTTCTACCTCACGACTAACAGCTCCATCGCCTGGCAGTGGCAGGCCTCTTATTGGATCACGCCCGCCGTCACCGCCGGCTCCGGCTCCATCAGCCCGGGCGGAGCGACCGCAGTGGCGCAGGGCGGCAATCAGCTCTTCACTTTTAACCCCGCCGCAGGTTTTGTGGTTTCGGATATCAAGATCGACGGCGTATCCGTCGGTGCGGTGTCGCAGTATGCGTTCACGAATGTCACCGCGCCGCACTCGGTCGAGGTCGCCTTCGTTTACTCCCCGGTCTTGATCGATCACACGTTCAACGAAGGAACCGGCACGCTGAATGGCACGCTGGTGGATAGCGGCACCCTGAAAACCGGGAATCCCGCGCTGGCCTGGGTCGCTTATACTGATACCACCGCTAACGGCACCATCTCGCCCGCCTCGGCGAATCGGTCTGCCTACATCCCGTTGGGCAGCACGATTGCCAACGGCAACATCTACGAGTTGACCGTGACTTTGACCAAGCCCACAGCCGGGACTTGGGTCGACGCGGGTTTCTTCGACAGCGCCACACCGGATGTCACTAAGCACATGGATTTGGCAAACGCAGCCGGCACCGGTTGGTTCTTGTGGAGACTCAATGGCAACGTCGAGGGCAATCGGGGCCTTCTATACGACATTGACACAGGTTACGACGTTTTCGGCACGGCTTCGCCCTTCACGCACACTGCCACCTCAGTGACCGCAAGTTCCCAAACCTTCACGGTCCGGCTGGACCTGTCCGCCGCCAATGGCACCACGAACTGGGGCAACATGACCGTGTATCAGGGGAACTCAACCACTGGAACGGTGATCGGCGGGCTCTCGAATGTCGCCTTCACTTCCGCTCAGCATTTTCAGGCCGTCGGATTTGGTGCGAAGCTCGGCAACGGATCCATCAGCAGCCTCAAACTCGCGCAGATCGTGCCGGCCATCTCGATTGCCGCCACCGCCCCGAACGCCTCCGAGCCGGCGACGCCGGGCGGTCAGGGAACCAACGGCACCTTCACCCTCACGCGCAGCGTCCTGACCACGGGGACGACCACCGTCAGTCTCACCATCGGGGGCAGCGCAACCAACGGCAGCGACTATACCGCCATCGCCAGCACCGTCACCTTCGCCCCGGGCGAAACGACCAAGACACTCACCATCACGCCGCTTGGCGACTCCCTGGTCGAAGGAAGCGAAACGGTGGTCGCCACCATCGCCTCCGTCACGGGTTACACGATCGGGTCGCCATCGAGCGCCAC
>JBAXDG010000098.1:0-4693 GCA_037141075.1 Kiritimatiellales bacterium | reverse complement strand
AATCCTTTCATACATAAGAATCGCCCGTCCAATCTAACCAAACCATGGAGAAGCCCGATGCAGAATAAATTCCGCCGCATATTGCCTGTGGTTGCCAGCTCGTGTCTGTTGTGTTCGAGCGCCTGGGCCGGTGAAGGAGGCCTTGCTTCTGCCGTCGATGGAGTGCAGCAGGTGGCGCAGTACAACTTCGCTATTCACATCCTTGCCATGTTGCTGGTGGGCTTCGGTTTTCTCATGGTGTTTGTCCGGAAATACGGATACAGCGCCACAACCGGCACCTATCTGGTCGTAGCCGTCGGAATTCCGCTCTATGTGTTTCTGCGCGCCTCCGGAATTCTCTGCCACGAGCCGATTGCCCCCAGCACAATCAAAGCGCTGCTTTATGCGGAATTCGCCGTGGCCGCCGCCTTGATCGCCATGGGCGCGGTGCTCGGACGTCTGCGGGTTTTCCAGTATGCGCTGCTGGCGCTCCTGCTGGTTCCGGCCTATCTGCTGAATGAATGGATGGTGCTGGATGGCGGGCTGGGCGTGACACGCGGATTTGTGGATGCAGCCGGATCTATTATCATCCACGCCTTCGGCGCCTACTTCGGTCTCGGCATGACTCTGGCTGTGACCACGGCGGCGCAACGCCAGCAGACGATCACGGTGGATGCCACCTCAGACCGTTTTGCGATGCTCGGCTCCATGGTGCTGTGGCTGTTCTGGCCCAGCTTTTGCAGCGCTATCGTTTCGCCGGATGAAATGCCGCGCACGGTAATGAACACCGTGCTCTCGCTGTCGGGCGCCACGATCAGCACATATCTGTTCAGCACGCTGCTGCGCAAAGGAAAAACATCGTTCGGCGATATGGCGAACGCGGCGCTGGCCGGCGGGGTGGCGATCGGCGCGACGTGCAATATCGTGGCTCCGGGCATTGCGTTCGGTATCGGTCTGCTGGCCGGAACGGTTTGTGTCCTCGGCTATGTCTTTGTTCAGCCAGCTCTGGAAAAGCGGCTCAAAATTGTCGATACCTGCGGCGTCCATAATCTGCACGGAATGCCCGGACTGATGGGCGGCCTCATCGCGATCTTAGTCGTGCCCGGTGTGGCCTCGGCTCAGCTGATCGGCATTGTCGTCACCGTTGCCTTGGCTCTCGGATGCGGTCTTTTGGCCGGCACTCTGATCAAGCTCACGGGTACAACCCAAATGGCCTATGACGACCATGAGGAATTTTTCTTCCTCGAATAGCGGCTGACTGAGCCGCCTAGACAGATTTTAAAGGAGGAACCGATGGAAAAAACAGCATGGCTCTTCGTGGTCGGGCTTATTCTTTCCGGCTGCTCCAAACCGGACGAGATGACGGATCAGGCCGCCACGAATCTCGCTAGCCGGATCAAGACTCCGATTGAACAGGCTCGTGAAGCTTCCTCTAAAGCCGCCGCCACCCGCGGCGCCGAAATGCCGAAATAATTCTGACTATCCGGCAGAGATTTAAAAAATTATGAAACCCCCTTGACGGAGTTTTATAGTTTTGTAATCATGCCAAATATTATCACTAAACAAGGATATTGATTGATCGCAAGGAAAAAACGGGTTGAAATGAAGAATATTGGAACAAAGTCAGTAGTGAACCGCAACGCAGCCATGTGTATGTGCATGTGCGCCTGTGCCCGTCCGGGAGGAGGAGCAATGCGGTACTGTTGACGTTTTAACAGACACAATTCGCATAACCCACCGCCCGTACTCCGGGTGGTGGGTTTTTTGTTTTTGGACGGTATCCAAAAACAGAGGCGGTTCGGCGGGCGTCCGGACAGGCAGAGAAAAAAAACAGTAAAAAAAGGAAATGAAGAAAATGAAAAACGGAAAGAAACAGACAAAAGGACGGGTGAGGAAGACAGGATGGATTGCGGCGGCAGTTGGACTTTTGCTGGCGTACAATGCGCATGGCGGAGTTCCGCTTAACAGTTTGCAGGGTAACGGCGGCGTGGCCTTTAACCCGCTGGCCTATCTGGCAGGGCAGAATCAGGACACTACGGTGAGTAACTCATGGGATAGTGTGCTCAGTAAACCGCAGTTCGGGGCGTGGTACGTCAGCTTAGGAAGTGTAAACGTTGACTGGACGGCGATCGGCGCCGCAGAGACGTTCTTCAACAGGCTCGAAGTCTCATATGGGTATGAAACGATTGCGCAGGATGGTCAAAACACCATTCACAAAGATAATGTAGGCGCCAAGTTATTACTGATTCCCGAGAATGCCGGGAATAACGCCTGGGTTCCAGCAGTGTCGGTGGGTACGCTTTATAAGTCGACCGACTACAGCCCGGCTGCTAATGACGCCGCCTTCGATTACTATGTGGTGGCGACCAAGCTGATCACGCAACTGCCCCGGCCTGTGTTGATTTCAGGCGGTGTGCTGTCCACGAAGGAACAGGTGACGGGCGTGTTTGGGTTCAACGATCAGCGGGATCTTACACTTTTCGGCAACATAGATATCTTGCCGACGTCCTATCTCGCGCTGGGTCTTGAGTACAAGCAGGGCGCTCAGTTCGACACATTCAAAAATGCCGACTACTGGGATGCGCACGTTGCCTGGTTCGTTAACAAAAACCTGACGCTGGTCGCAGCCTACGTCAACGCCGGCGACGAAACGTCCACAACAGAAACCGGACTGGGGGATGGCTTGGTCTTGAGTGCGCAATACGCGTTCTGATGTAACCAGGCAATAAACGAGGCTGTTTTAAGCGGGAGGCGGAACATATGCATACATATAACATGATCGTCGCTAACCCCCACGGACTGCATATGCGGCCGGCAGCAGAGATCGTTGATCTGGTGAAGCAGTACGGAACCAAAGTCCGCCTTTTCGGGAACGGAAACCAGCAGGCGGACGGCGGTTCGATAATGGCTTTGCTGACACTGGGCCTCGAGCGCGGAAATCCGGTTCGGGTGGAGGTGGAAGGTGCTAATGAATCTCAAGTGGTCGCCCGGCTTTCTGAAATTTTCAGCGCCGGCGGTGGAATATGAGAGGTAAAAAGGGAGAGATAAGATGAGTCGTATATACGCGGATAATCTGGAATCCATCGGCAACACGCCGCTGATCAAGCTGAACCGCCTGACTGCCGGAGCGAAAGCCACAGTCCTGGTTAAAATTGAAGGCCGCAATCCGGCTTACTCCGTCAAATGCCGTGTCGGTGCCGCTATGATCTGGGATGCGGAAAAGAAAGGTCTGCTGAAACCGGGGGTCGAAATCATCGAACCGACCAGCGGTAACACCGGTATTGCTCTGGCCTATGTCGCGGCGGCGCGCGGTTACAAGCTGACGCTGACTATGCCGGAGACGATGAGCATCGAGCGTCGCCGGGTACTTAAGGCCTTTGGTGCTAATCTTATCCTGACGCCCGGCGCGGAAGGGATGTCTGGCGCGGTTAAACGAGCCGAGGGAATAGCCGCGTCAGATCCGGCGCGGTATTTTCTTCCGCAGCAGTTTAAAAATCCGGCGAATCCCGCAATTCACGAAAGAACAACCGGTCCGGAAATCTGGGAGGCCACAACCGGTCAGATTGATATTCTGGTTTCCGGTGTCGGCACCGGCGGAACGATTACAGGTGTGTCGCGCTACATCAAAAAAACCAAAAGGAAAAAGATTCTTTCCGTAGCGGTGGAACCGAAAGAAAGTCCGGTGATTTCGCAAAAACTCGCCGGTCAGGAACTGAAGCCCGCACCGCACAAGATACAGGGAATCGGCGCCGGATTCATTCCGGATGCGCTGGATCTATCGATCGTGGATCGTGTTGAGCAGGTGGACAGCGCTGAAGCGGTCGACTATGCGCGGCGCCTTGCCCGGGAAGAAGGTCTGCTGGTCGGCATCTCCAGCGGCGCGGCGGTTGCCGCCGCTTTACGGCTGGCACATCAGGACGAGTTTGCGGGGAAGACGATCGTGGTGATTCTGCCGGATGCAGGTGAACGTTATCTGTCCACCGTGCTGTTTGAACGAATTGAATGAAATGTCTCCGTTCGCCGAACTCATTGAAAAAGGCGTGCGCTGTCCTCGCGCCGCAAGGCTGCGCGTGCTTTATGTCTGCACCGGAAATTCCTGCCGGAGCCAGATGGCGGAAGGCTGGACGTGCGCCTTGCTGGGTCGCCTGATTGAGCCGTATTCGGCGGGAGTTGACCTGCATCAGATTGATTCTGCCGCCATTGCGGTAATGGCTGAAGCTGGCGTGGATATCTCGCGGCATAGACCCATAGCGCTCGATGATCTGCGGCTGGACAGTTTTGATTGCATCGTCACGCTCAGCGAGCGGGCGCGGGCCGGCGTCGCATCGTTTGGATATCCCGGAAGAACCATTCATCAAAGCTTCGCGGCGTCACCCAAAACGGGAGTTTCCGAGCCGCTTGAATACTACCGCCGTGTGCGTGACGACCTTCGGAAGTTCGTCCTCAATGTCTGTACCCGCCTCATCAATGAACAGAGTGTTTCTTCCAAGGTGCTGAACGCGTAGCGGTTTCGCATCCGATGTGTGTGCCGGTGCCGTGAAGGTTGTGCGCCCGGGGAACACGGCATTTTTAAACGTTTGTTTATGGATGGGTAAAGGCTAGATTGCGGCGCGTCAAAACGGGCCCGGTCAAAATAAGGATTTATAAACGATGTCATTTTCTAAACTCGGGCTTACAGAATCGATGCAGCGCGTGGCCGATGCCGTTCACTACA
>JBAXDG010000097.1:0-5002 GCA_037141075.1 Kiritimatiellales bacterium | reverse complement strand
AACTCCGGTGCTAAATCGCCGGGGATGGAAAGTGCCACAGAAATTATACCGCCCCTGCAGTGTGATGGTTTACCATCTCTACTGCAGGGGTAAGGGTGAAATGGTGGGGTAAAAGCCCACCGCTCCAAGGGTAACCGCGGAGGCAGGGTAAACCCCGTCCGGAGCAAGATCAAATAGGGAACAAGGAGCTGCCCGCTCCGCTTGAGTTCCGGGTTGATCGCATTAGATAAATGGTCGATCCCGACCACGCCGCAAGGCGGGTGTCGGGAAACAGAATCCGGCTTACCGCTCTGCCTGCGCTTTTTTTTCTCCGGTACGCGTCGCGTAGTGCTTCGAGTCGCCCCACTGGTTGAAGCCGATGGTTTCGCCGATGGACTGGATGCGGCGGGTCAGGCATCCACGGCACATGGATGAGTTTTCATCGAGGCACGGCTTGTTGTCGTAGAGCACATAGTTCGGACGGTATTCGGTCTCCGTCACGTTGGGCATGATGACATTCGCGCCGCACAGCAATCCCATTTCGCGGCCGGAATGTTCCAAGGCCTGAAGCGCAGTGGCGGCGGCGATATTGACGTCCTTCAGCACGATACGGGTGACTGCGATCATCTTGAGTCCGAGCGTCAGCGCGGCCTGTTTCTGTTTATCTGTGTACGGCGGAATTTCTTTTCCCATTGGCGTGTCGTGATGCGGGATGTACGGCCCCATGCCGACCATATCCACGTCGAGTTCTTTCATAAAAAGTATGTCGTTGACCAGATCGTCCATTGTTTGGCCGGGCAGTCCCATCATTACGCCGGTGCCGACCTGATAACCGGTCTTTTTGAGCAGGGCGAGGCAGTTTTTGCGCACTTCAAAGTCGTGATCCGCCGGATGCAGTTTGCGGTACAGTTTCGGATTAGTGGTTTCGATGCGGAGCAGGTAGCGATGTGCGCCCGCTTCGCGCCAGCGGCGGTAGGTCTCTTCTGTCTGCTCTCCGAGCGAGAGCGTGACGCCGAGTTTACCATTCGTGGCCGCTTTAATCCGCCGGAGCACCCGCTCAATCAGTTCGATATACGCCGCGTCCTGCCGCTCGCCGGACTGAATTACGACCGAGCCATATTCGTTTTCGAACGCCCAGATTGCCTCGCGCACCATTTCCTCTTCGTCCATCTGGAAACGTTTCACGTTCGTGTTGCTCTTGCGGATACCGCAGTAATAGCAGTCCTTGATGCAGATATTGCTGCACTCAATAATGCCGCGGAAATAGGCGATCTTGCCGACGTACTTTGCTTTCACCCGGTACGCGCAGTCGTACAAAGCCTGCAATTCCGCCGGATCGGTGATCTCCAGCAGAGCCTTCATCTCCGCTGGAGTCAGCTCCTGGTCACCATCAACTTTGTCTAGAATGGGATAAGTCATATAAGTCCTATGGGACTCATTAGAAGTACAAGTCGCGATCGCCGTTTTTAATCTGCTCGATCCGTTCGAGCAGTTTCACCTTCTGGTCGCCGTCGGGCATCCGTTCAAGTTCGCGCTCAATCTGCTTCATACCGACCTTGCGGGTTTCCGGCGACGAGTAGTCTTCCATGTATTCGAGGAAGGTCAGCACGGCGTTGGGCGTGCAGAACCGTTTGACGAAGCCGGGAATGGCGAATTCCATAAAATGCTCGCCGGTACGGCCGAGCCGGTAGCATCCGGTGCAGAAGCTGGGAATAAAGTCGGCTTCGCAAAGCTCGCGGATGACCTGATCAAGCGAGCGGCCGTCGTTGAGGACAAACTGGCTCTTTTTGTAGGCTTCTTCGTCTTCCTGCGAATAGGCGCCGATGCCGATGTTCGAACCGGCATCAATCTGCGAAACGCCGAACTGGATGATTTCATTGCGCAGTTCGATCGATTCGCGGCAGGTGAGTATCAGTCCGGTGTAGGGCACGGCAAGGCGCAGAATGGCGACCAGCCGCTTGAAGTCATAGTCGCTGACTTCATACGGCGGGCGGTCGCACATGGCTGTGCCGATTGCCGGTTCGATGCGCGGGAACGAGATCGTGTGCGGCCCAACTTTAAATTTCTCTTCCAGATGAATGGTGTGGTAGAGCAGGGCCATCGTTTCAAAACGCCAGTCGAACAACCCCATCAGCGCGCCGATACCGATGTCATCAATTCCGGCCTGCTGTGCGCGGTCGAGTCCGTGGAGCCGCCAGAGATAGCTGCTCTTCGGGCCCGACGGGTGCATCTGTTTGTAGGTTTGCTGATGATAGGTTTCCTGAAAAATCTGGTAGGTGCCGATACCGGCGGATTTCACTAGTTTGAAGCCTTCGATATCCAGTGGCGCGGCGTTGATGTTGACGCGCCGGATTTCGCCGTTGCCGTGCTTCTGTTTGTAAACTTCCACCACGGTGTCGTGAATAAACTGCGCGTCGTATTGCGGGTGTTCGCCATAAACCAAAATCAGCCGTTTGTGGCCGCGTTTGACCAACGCCTCGATTTCGCGGTCTAGCTCGGGCATCGTCAGCGTTTTGCGGGAAACTTCTTTGTTGGTGCAGCGGAAACCGCAGTACTGGCAGTTGTTGATGCACTCGTTGCCGATATAGAGCGGGGCGAACAGCACGATACGGTTGCCGTAGATGCGCTGTTTCAGTTCGCGCGCGCCTTCAAAAATCTCATTCACCAGTTCCGGCGATTCGGCATTGATGAGCACGGCCATTTCTTCGGGATCGAGCCGGTTTTTGTTCAGCGACTTCTGAATCACCTCGCGGACGCGTTCCGGCGACGGATTTTTCGTCTTTTCCAACCATTGAAAAATTTCGTTTTCGGGAATGAAGGATTTCAGCCCTTCCGTATCGATTTTCATTTCAGATTCCTTTCAAAAGCGTCCAGCGCGGCAGGGAAGGGCGCCAGTACCCGTTTGAGCACGCCCTGCGTCTGCGAAATACAAAGTCCGTAGTTGGTGATCGGCACGCCGGCGGCCTCGCATTTTTCAATGCGCGACAGAATTTCACGCCGGTTGTGCATACAGCCGCCGCACTGCACGACGAGGCTGTATTCATTGAGGTTTTTGGGAAAGTCGCGCCCGGCGTAGACGTCGATTTGCAGTTCGCATCCGCAATACTG
This sequence comes from Kiritimatiellales bacterium, assembly GCA_037141075.1. Lineage (GTDB taxonomy): Bacteria > Verrucomicrobiota > Kiritimatiellia > Kiritimatiellales > Tichowtungiaceae > Tichowtungia. Next base: position 1,915 of record JBAXDG010000097.1, on the reverse strand, counting down.
TCGGAGCCAGCGCGGAATTTTCACGCGGCCGATGTCGTCTTCAGCGGCGTGGTGCGAGCATGACTCGGCAATCAGCACCTTGTCGCCGTCTTTCAGCCGATCAATAGCCGCCGCTCCTGTTGCGAATTTTGGCAAATCGCCTTTGAGCCGCGCAAAGAGGATCGAGAAGGTGGTGCAGGGAATTTCTTTTGGAGTGTCGCCGATCATCTTCAAAACGACTTGCGAGTCGCATACGACCAGGTCCGGCGGCGTTTTCAATTGATTGAGCATGTGAGTGTATTCGCGCTCTTTGACGACCAGCGCGGCGGCATCATTATCAAGCGCGTCGCGAATCGTCGAAACCTGCGGAAGAATCAGGCGTCCTTTTGGTGCCTGCAGGTCGATCGGCACAATCAATATGGTGATGCCACCGGGTTTCACCAGATCGCCAACCAGCGGCGGCGGCTGAATAAACTCTTCGGGGCAGACCTCAATCAGCCGGGCTTTGAGCTGCGCAAGAACCTTTTCGCGGCAAGAGTTGTTTGCCGAATTCACGCATAGGTCTGATGAGTCAGATAAGTCGTATAGGTCTGATTTGTTGAGAATCCGGATGACCGGCACATTTTTCTCGGCGGCGCGGTTTTCCACCGCCTGTTCAAACTCGCCGAACTGATCGCCTTCGCAGATCAGTAGAATCACGTCGGCGCGGTCGAAAACTTTTTCTGTTTTTTCGATGCGTTTTCCGCCTAGGACAGTGCTGTCGTCGAGTCCGGCCGTGTCTATAAACACCACCGGCCCAATGGGTAACAGTTCCATTGTTTTCTCAACCACATCGGTGGTTGTTCCCGGCTGTTCCGAGACAATCGAGACATCCTGACCGGCGATCAGATTCAGGAAGCTCGACTTGCCCGTGTTCGTGCGGCCAAACAAGGCAATATGCAGTCTCAAACTTTTCGGCGCGGTTTTCATTTATATCCCAGCGACATCAAATTTTGCGGAGAGAGCGTTTTTTCAACCGCCTCTTTGCCCAGTTCTTTTTCTAAAAACTCGCGGATGTTCCCTTTACCGTGCTGTTCGAACTTTTTGAACAGTTCCGAGCAACGGTCGTATCCAAGCATTGGAACAAATGCGGTGATGATTTCGGGCGAAGCATAGAGCCTCTCCAGACATTTACCTTGATCCGCATCAATTCCTGCGGCGTGTTTTGCCAGCATCTGCGCGGCGGCGATCAGCAGATCGATCGATTCGAGCAAGGCATCGGCCAGCAACGGCATAAATTCGCAGATCTGGAGCGAACCGCGCGCGGCACAGTCGGCGACAATGTTGTTGTTCGCTTTCACCTTGATGCCGATCTGCATAACCGACTCCAGAATGACTGGATTAACTTTTCCCGGCATAATGGACGAACCCGCTTGCACGGCAGGCAGTTTAATTTCACCGAGCATCATGAGGCGGCGCAGGTCATCGCTGACTTTTATCAAATTAACCGCGGCGGCATTCAGAATGCCGGAGACCTCGACGAAGCAGTCGGCATTCGCGGTGGCTTCCACCATATTTTCGGCACGGCTGAGGCCAAGTCCGGTCACTTCGCGCAGTTTTTCGACGCCGAGAAAAATATAACTGCGCGGCGCGGTAAGGCCGGTGCCGATGGCGGTTCCGCCGAGATTGACGGTGCGCAGGCGTTCTTCACACTTAAAGGTGCGCCAGCGGTCGCGGGCGAAGGCTTCGGCGAAGGAGGCGAATTGCGCGCCGAGCGTAAGTGGCACGGCATCAATGAGTTCCGTTTTTCCAAGAATCGGAAGATTGGCCCATTTTTTTTCCAAGGTCTGGAAACTTCCCTGTAGCGCGGCGAATGCTTCGCTCAATTCACGGACGCCCTGAATGGCGGCGATCTTCAGCGCGGTCGGGTAGGTGTCATTGGTGGACTGGTGCAGAT
>JBAXDG010000096.1:0-5081 GCA_037141075.1 Kiritimatiellales bacterium | reverse complement strand
AACAAGGCCGGATACTCCTGATGATTGAAAATTACCGGACCGGTTCGACTTGGAACCGGATGAAGACCAGCCCGATTATTCAAAGAGGGCTGGCGCAGGCGGGTTTTTTTGTCCCCTCCACCCCGGCCTTGCCCCCTCCCTGGACCAAGGCTGACATTGGGGTTGCAAATCATCTGTCGGGAAATTCATTTTATTCCAATGGAGTCTATACCGTTACAGGCCCGGGGACGATTAATTTGAAGGACAGCGATTCGTTTAACTATTGCTATCAACCTGCTAGCGGGAATTGTACGATCCAGGCGCGGGTCACCAGTATCGGCGATACGAACACGAGCAGTTCTGCCCGGGCGGGGGTCATGATTCGGGAAACGCTCGCTACCAATTCGACGCACGCCTCGATGTTGTTCATGCCCACGACGAACGGAGGGGGATTTTATACACGCACCCTTACTGGCGGCAATAATAACAATCAGAAGGTGACGGGGGCGCCGGCGCTGCCGTATTGGGTGAAAGTGACGCGCTCGACCAACAATTTTTCGGGATTTGTTTCCGCGGATGGAACAAACTGGACGCAAGTGGGCACAACGAAGACGATCAATATGACGAGTAACGTGTATATTGGTTTGATCAATAGTTCATCTCAAGATAGTGTGCCATGTAAAACTCGCTTCACCAATGTGACTGTTTCGAGCGGGGTGGCGAACAGCGCGCCAGTGGCGAATAACCAGAGCGTTACGCTACCTGAAAACACGGCGACGAATCTGGTGCTGACGGCCAGCGACGTGGACAACACGAACCTGACCTATTCGATTTTGGCCAGCCCTGTGCACGGTGCGTTAAGCGGGTTAAACACGAACAGCGGCGCAGTCACTTACACGCCAACCAACAACTATAACGGTTCGGACAGCTTCACGTTCCGGGCGTTTGACGGTAGCCTCTACGCAACAGGCACAGTCGGCCTGACGGTGACGTATGTGGATGTCTATTATGCGCTGACGGTCACCAGTGGAACCGGCGGCGGCTCGTACACCAATGGACGGCAGGTGGCGATTTCGGCAAACGCTCCGGCAACCGGGAAGGCTTTTAGCCAGTGGACCGGTGACACTGAGTATGTGAACAACGTCACCTACACGAACGCTCTGGTCACTATGTCGACCAATGCGGTCAGCCTGACGGCAACTTACAAGGACATCACTTGCGCCCTGACGGGTAACGGGTCGACCGGCGGTTGGGTTTCGCCGGCGAGCACCAACGTGGTGTATGGCGGCAGCGCGAACTTCGTGATCACGGCAAGTAATTATTACCGGATCGCGACGCTGACGACCAATGGAACAGTCGGAACGGGCATGACGTTTGGCAACAACAGCACGACCACCAACTTCATCTGGAGTAACGTGCAGACCTCGGGTGTATTGGCCGCGACCTTCACAGCGCAGGTGACCACCAACGCCCCGGCGCAGGTGCCGTACAAATGGCTGGCGCAATACGGACTGACCAATTACAACACGGATGCCGCTACCGATCAGGACCAGGACGGTCTGACCGCCTGGCAGGAATATATTGCCGGAACCGATCCGACCAACGCGGCGGCGTGCTTCAAGGCGGCTCAGACTAACCGCAACGTAATCACTTGGACTCCGGTTACCGGACGAATTTATTCGGTGTACTGGTCGACGAATCTGATGAAAGGATTCACGAATCTGAATAACAACATCCTGTATCCGACGAACAATTACACCAACGCAACCCCGGACAGCAGAGTCAACCATTATCAAATCAAGGTTCGGCTGGAATAGACCTCCTGACAGATTTTCTCCGGCAAGGTTTTTTGTCTGGCAGTGAAGGATCGGAATTAACGGTTCTGATGTTGTTGTTTGAAACTCACCCCGGCTTTCAGCCACCCCTCCTGTGGCGGGGATTTATACCAAACACGCATGATGCTCGGTATAGGCGATGCCCACAGTAGCAGAGCGAAGCTCGCTACGTGGCGCGGCACACGGTTCGGCGGTGCTCGGGGCAGGGGGCCGGTTCGTCCTCCTTCGCGTTTCACGCCATAGCCATCCGGCGACGGCGGATGGGCGCGGTAATAAAAACCTGTGTCCAGTTTAGGTTCGACACACTAGGGCTATATGACGTTTCAATCGTTAAATGCTCTGGCATGAAGCCCGACTAACCTTGAAGGGTGTACAGGAAAGAGAATTCGTCATGGGGATAAAAAAAGTAAATTATGCTGGCAAAATGTAAGCGCGAACATATAGTCATCCGATACGTTTACGGCGCTTTGTCAGCATGGTGTTTATAGTGAGATGTATTTGTTCGAAGTGACGGATGTCGTTTTGCCGATGAACCTGTGAAAGGTGATGAAAAAAGCGGAACAGCCAGACAACCATATATGTGAGATACGGACGATGATGAAAAAAAGGTTATATTTTTGCGCTGCTTTGGCGTTATCTCTTTGTTTGCCTCCCGGGGCCAAGGCTTTGACTGCAAAAGCCGCAGACAGTCGCGTGGATCTGGTCTGGAAGGTTGATGAAGATGCGCAGGGCTACAACATATATCGCAGTGACTCTGAACTAGGAACGTATGAGCTTCTCAATAAAAGTCCGCATCAGGTGGGCGTATACTCCGATTTCATTGGCTCCAATGACTGCACTTACTACTACAAGGTGGCCGAAATTAAAAAGACGAGCTCGGAACGTTTCTTGTCCGAATCGCCGGTTTCCGCCCGTCCGGAAGAGATGAGTGATGCCGAACTGGTCACTTCAATTCAGGAGGCGACGTTCCGGTATTTCTGGGACTATGCCCATCCCAAAAGCGGCATGATCCGCGAGCGCTACTACAGAAGCAAGGACGTGTGCGCCACCGGCGGAACCGGCTTCGGCGTGCTGGCGGTTATGATCGGTGCCGAGCGCGGCTTCATTACCCGTGAGCAGGGGGCGGAGCGGGTGCTGCTTATTGCCAAGTTTCTCGAAAAAGCCGACCGCTACCACGGTGCATGGTCGCACTGGATCAATGGCAACACCGGCCGCTCCATCAGTTTTTCAAAGCTGGATGACGGAGCCGATATCGTTGAAACGGCATTTCTCATGCAGGGCTTGCTGACAGTCAGACAATATTTCGATGGCGACAACCCGGTTGAAGAAAAGTTGCGCGCAACGATTACGCGCCTCTGGGAAACCGTGGAGTGGGACTGGTTTCTCGATGGCGAGTCGATGCTTTGGCACTGGTCGCCCACCCATGGTTTTACGAAGAACGTACGCGTTCAAGGCTACAATGAATGCATGATCGTTTATCTTCTCGGAATCGCCTCGCCGACGCATCCGATTCCCGCCTCAACTTACTACAACGGCTGGGCCGCTCCTGAAAAATATGCCAACGGCGAAACATATTACGGTATTAAGCAACCGGTCGGCCGCCCGATGGGCGGGCCGCTCTTTCTCTCGCACTATTCATTCATTTGCTTCGACCCGCGCGGCAAGCGCGACAAGTATGCCAACTACTTTGGGAACGCACGAGCCATCTCGCTGATCCACCAGGCCTACAGCCACGACAACCCTGGAAGGTTCAAGGGCTACAACAAACTTGCATGGGGACTTACCGCCTGTTACACGCCCACCGGCTACAGCGCCTGCCAACCCGGTAAAAAGGACAACGGCACCATTGCACCGACGGCCGCCCTTGGTTCGATGCCCTACACGCCGGAGGAGTCGCTTGCGACGCTCAAGTATTTTTATCGCGAGTTGAAGGGACGTCTTTGGGGTCCGTTCGGTTTCTACGACTCTTTCAATCTCACCCGCGACTGGTTTTCTGATGGATACCTCGCCATTGATCAAGGGCCCATCATTTGTATGATTGAAAACGCCCGCACCGGGCTGTGCTGGAAAAACTTCATGAAGAATCCGGAAATCCAGCCGATGCTCGACGCCATCGGCTGGACGAAAGATAAGCAACCGGAAGAGCTGGAAATAAAGGGCGTAGATACGGACTGGACGGGCTTGAATTTAGGGGACTGAATATATGAAGTATGGAATTTTAAAAAAAGGGGTGATTCCTCTCTGGTTGCTTCTGGCGGGCTTTTCACACGCCGCACCGGCGGCCTGTTTCTATTTTGTCGATGCAGGGCAGCGGGGTGCGTTCAATGTCGGCGAGGCGCAGGCTGCGGCCGGGCGCGTGTTCAGCGATGCCTTGCAGCGCGACGTGCTGAACGTCGATTATTCCGTTTTTGGCAATGCCGCCGCCGGTGTGTGGTCGAAGGACTATCCTGCCGGCCTGGTTAACGGCGCTGCCGACCTGATCGAAATTTCCGTCAACGTACCGAAAAAAAAACAGCTTTCCGAGATTGCGGTACGGATTGAGATCAAGGGCTCTCAAGGCATTCAGACTTTGGACGTTCCGTTACAGTTGGGGTGGACTACCGTGCGGAAAATGATCGATTGGAAAACCATTGGCCAACTCGACGAAGCCGTACTGCGCATCCAACGCATCGGTGGTGGAAATCCAGTCACAGGAAACATCCAGTTCAATATCGAATTCAGTGCATTAACCGCTTTTCAAAAATTTAACGCGTCCCTTATGGGCAAGCTGGTTGGTGTTTTTGCAATCGCATTGCTCGCCATGCTCCTGAGTTTTATCAGGGCTAAACCCATCGACGGAATCGTGCGCGACATCGTCCTCGGCCTGGCTACCGCTCTGATTTTCGCAGTCGTCTTTGGCATTTACCACGGCTTGGCCTGCATTCCTATCTGCTTTGCGGTTGCCGGTGTGGCCATTGGCGCCTTGCTTAAACTGGCGCTGGCCGGGAAACCCCTGACCGGCGCCGAAGCTTTCAGAAACGCCCTGTTCACCGGACTGCTGGCTGTCACGGCCAGCGCTGCGCCGCTGTGGCAGGCTCCTTCATCCCTTTCGTCGTTCGTGCAGCTCAGCGGGTTCGGCGCGGCGTTGTTTGCGCTCGCCTATCATGCGGCCAACGCCTATCGCCTGTCGGCTTTCAAAAAGCACCTCGGTGCAATCGGCGGCATCGTGATTACCGCCACGCCATTTGCATTTGGCCTGCTGCTTGCGCTTCAGACTGCAGGGGCCAT
>JBAXDG010000095.1:0-5082 GCA_037141075.1 Kiritimatiellales bacterium | reverse complement strand
CCTGTTTAATCGTGGCGGGAGTGTTCCAAGGTTTAGAACTTTCCGCAATGGTTTTTCCAATATTTGGAACTTAGATCTGGGCCTTGAGCCAGTCGAGTAGGGCGGTACGGTCGGGAAAGCGGCCTTCGAGCTGGGCGTCGTAGGCTTGCTGTAAAAGCGCACCCATTTGCGGACCGGGCGGAACGCCGAGTTCGCGCAGATCTTTTCCGGTGATCCATTTTTCCGGAAGGATCGGCTCGTTTTTCATCTCTTCGGCTTTTCCGAGCAGGAACTGATGGTTGTCGAGCATGCGATGACTGCCCGCGCAATCGAGGCGGTGCAGTTCCAACTCCAGATCGAAGGTTTCTGCGCCCATCAGTTTGCGCAGAGTGGATTTATTCATCTTCTGCACGTCCTTGAAGCGCATGTGGCCGTCAACGGCGGTAACAATCTGTTTAATCTCCTTCACCGGCAGTTTTAAGCGGCGCAGAATTTCTTCGGCCATCTCGGCGCTTTTGCGTTCATGTCCGTGGAAACGGATACGGTCTTCACCCATAAAGGCGGTGGCCGGTTTGCCGACATCGTGCAACAGCGCGGTGTAGGCAAGGGCTCTTGTTGGATTTTTCATGAGATTGAGCATGAGGCAGGTATGCACAAAGACATCGCCTTCAGGATGAAATTCCGGCGGCTGTTCCTGTCCGATCATCGGAAGAATTTCGGGAATGATGTGTTCCATTAAGCCGAGGTCGACCAGTTCGGCCAAGGCGTCGCCGGGTTTGATGCTTTCGGTTAGCGTGCGCGAGAATTCATTTTCGATTCGCTCGGCGCTGATTTTGGCGAGGTCGGGTGCGTGTTTCTTAATCGCGGCGCGGGTGGCGGGTTCGATCGCGAAATCTAGAATGTGCGCGAAACGGACGGCGCGCAGCATGCGCAGATGGTCTTCGGCAAAACGCTTCTCCGGCTCGCCGATGGCGCGGATGATTTTCTTTTCGAGGTCAGCCTGTCCGCCGACATAGTCGATGACTTTATCTTCGATCGGATCGTAGAACATGCCGTTGACGGTGAAGTCGCGGCGTTTAGCATCTTCCTCCGCGCCGCAGAAGTGAATGCTGTCTGGTCGCCGTCCATCCTGATAGCCGCCGTCGGCGCGGAAGGTGGCGACTTCGGTTTCGGTGCCGTCTTCAACGACGACGATAACGCCGAAGGCTTTACCGACGGCGACGGTTTTCGGGAAGAGGGCTTCGATCTGATCGGGAGTGGCGCTGGTGGCGATGTCGTAATCTTTGGCTTCGCGGCCGAGCAGTTTGTCGCGCACGGAGCCGCCCGCAAAGAAGGCGGTAAAACCTGCCTTGCGGATTTGCTTCAGAATTTTTAACGCGGTATGCTCACTGCTGTTCATAAGTGCGGTGAGTCTGGAATGAACCTATGAAAAAGTTAATCCTTTTCTCTCTCCTTCTTGCGGCGGCGCTGACGTCTTCCGCGCAGACGACGAATGCTCCGTGGGCGGAAGCGGTGCAGAAATTCAATGTTTCTTACACCGGCTCCGGCTATATGGATCCCACGGCCTTCATCGAGTTTTTGGATCATGCCGAAGGGGCGAAAATTCCGCAGGGCTGGTATGAGCGGTTTTCGGAGGATCCGGTGGTGTTTTTTAAGCAGTGGGGACTGTGGCGTACGCTGCTTCTGATTCTTCTCGGCGGGCTGGCGCTGAATCTGACGCCGTGCATCCTGCCGATGATCCCGGTCAATCTCGCGATTATCGGCGCGGGGGCTCAATCCGAGTCCCGCAAAAAAGGACTGGCGCTTGGAGCGGTTTACGGGCTGGGCATTACCGTGGTTTACGGGATTCTCGGATTGGCGGTGGTTCTCGGCGGCGCGCGGTTCGGCGCGCTGAACTCAAGTCCGTGGTTCAACTTCGGCATCGCGGCGGTATTTCTGGTTCTGGCGCTGGCGATGTTCAATGTGTTTCATATTGATCTGACCAAACTGCATCAGCATCTAAGCAAACGGCAGGTCGAAGAGGAATATCTGGCCGCGTTCAGTATCGGCGGAATCTCCGCGCTGCTGGCCGGGGCGTGCGTGGCGCCGGTGGTGATCGCCGTGCTGCTGCTGGCTGGAAATCTTTACGCGCACGGCGTGACCGCCGGGCTGGCTCTGCCGTTTGTGCTCGGATTAGGCATGGCTCTTCCGTGGCCGTTCGCGGGAGCGGGGCTTTCGTTTCTGCCGAAGCCGGGAGCCTGGATGGAGTGGGTCAAGCGCGGGTTTGGTGTGCTGATTCTGCTGTTTGCCGTTTATTACGGTCTGCTGGGCAGCCGTCTCCTCATGACGCAGATGGCACCGCCCGGCGGCGAAGAGAACCTGATTCTGTGCGACAGCAAAGGAACCTGCCTGCGCGTCGCGCTCGACGAGGCCTATGCCGCCCGCCAGCCGGTCTTTATCGACTTCTGGGCCGACTGGTGCAAGAACTGCCACGCGATGGATGCAACATTCGCTGATCCGAAAATCAAGGCACGGATGGCGCGGTATAAGGTGGTCAAATTTGATGCGACCAATTACGAAGAATCGCCAGCTAAAGAAATCCTGGATCATTTCGGAGTCGTGGGGCTTCCGACCTACATTATCCTTACGCCCGCGAAATAAATCAGAATTCGCCGAATTAAAAACTCCGCAGGGCAACCGGAACCGGCGGGGCTTCGGAAACAACAGCGGCCGCATAATCGGGAGCAATTTCCAAGGTTTGGAAAAACCACTGTCCGTCTTTTCCAATACTCGGACAAAAAGGCTTCTCACCCAGCGGCACGGCGAAGGTGTTTAGATCTTTGTAGATACCGAGCCCCAGCGCTTTCACGTAAGCTTCTTTTTTAGCCCAGATTTCGAAAAAGCCTTCTTCCGGCTTTTCCAAGGTTTGGAAAAACTCCTGTTCCTCCGGCGCGAACCACCGCTTGGCGATGGATTGCATGCTCAATCCGCCGCGCCGGAACTCGATATCGACGCCGACTGCGCGTCCGGCAGTGACGGCAATCAGCAGGCGGTCACGCGAATGCGATACGTTGAAGTCCAGTTTGCCGTCTTCCAGAAACGGTTTGCCCTGCGCATTTCGGTTAAACCGCAATGCGGACGGGTCGGTGTTCAGGCAGTCCGCCAGAATCCGGCGTAGCAGTCCGCGGCACAGGATGAAGACTTCCGCATCGGCCGGTCGGCGGAATTTGGCGGCGCGCGCCAGCTCTTCGCCGGTCAGCAGACTGCGGCAGAGCGGAGTGTCACCATGGTGATCGGGCAGGTGGACATTCCAGACCTCGATTGACGTTTTAAAATTTTCCATATTGTTCTTCATCCAAACCGGGGTTCTATATAGCACCCGCCGCCAAGGGATGCGAGCGCCGGAACCTTATGAAATTGCAGGCGAAATTCCTTCGTACACCGCTTTGCTTCTGCTACCTTCCCCGCCTTTAACACGAAGGAGTTTTTATGATTTTTTCCAAACCCATGAAATTTTCACTGCTGATTCTTCCAATGCTTGGAACCGCACTTTGTGCGCAGGCTGTCACTCACTCAAAAGCCAGCCCCGCAAAGAAGAAGCCCGCCGCCGCTCCCGTTGCAGCCGAGTCAGCGAAGAAGACCGCGAATACGCTCTCGCGTGATCCCTATTACGGCGCAGTGGTGATCGACGCTTCCACCGGCGCGATTCTGCAGGAAGACCACGCTTCGGCGGCGGCTTATCCCGCCAGCATGATCAAGCTGATGAATCTGTTTCTGGTTCTGGACGATGTAAAAGCCGGAAAGCTGCGGCTGGATGAGCCGGTGACCATCACGCGCGAAGTGTCGCTGATCGGTGGACGGCAGGTATGGCTGAAAGAGGGCGAAGTTTTTCCGCTTGAGGAACTGATTTACGCGACGTTGATTCATTCGGCCAATGACGCGGCGGCGGCACTGGCGATCCGTGCGTCCGGAAGTAAAGAGGCCCACATCGCCCGTATGACGGCCAGAGCGCGCGAACTTGGTCTGCGTAATACGGTTATTCATACCGTGCACGGTCTGCCGCCGGGATCCGGGCAGGAACCGGATATGACCTCCGCGCTTGATATGGCTCTGCTGGCCAAGGCTCTGCTGGCCGCGCATCCTGAAATACTGAAATATACTTCGATTTCCACCCGGCCGTTCCGCGAAGGTAATCCGGTCGAACTCACGAGCTCAAATAAGCTGCTCGGCAAGGTGCCCGGCTGCGACGGGCTCAAGACCGGCTACTTTTTCGCCGGCGGGTTTTCGATCACGGCCACCGCGCAGCGCGACGGACGGCGTGTGATTGCCGTGATTCTGGGGAGCAAAGATAAGCATGTGCGCGACGCCAAAGCCGCCGAGTTCATTGAGTCGGGATTTGCCAAACTTCCAGCACTGCCGCCGCCTGTTGTTGAACCGGTGCCCGAACCGGTTCCTGTCATGCCCGTGGTGGAGAAGAAACACGGATTCCTCTGGCCGGTACTGGGCGTGTCTGTGCTGATTGTGGCAGTGGTTGTATTTCTCCGCCGCCGCCGGAAAATATAATCGGCAAACTGCGCTTCGCAGTGCAGAAACAAAAAAGCTCACCGGTGACGGTGAGCTTTTTTATTAAAGGGAACCGGGTTTAACCCAGCATTTCCCTGGCGGTTTTGTAGATGTTGTCGGCGGTGAGTCCGAACTCTTTGGCCAATGTTCCGGCCGGAGCGGAAGCCCCAAAGTGATTGATGCCGATCATAAGCCCCTGTGCGCCGACATACTTTTCCCAGCCCTGCGTAGAGCCCGCTTCGACGGAGAGACGGCGACTGCATTCAGCGGGGAACACCGATGCTTTGTAGGAGGCATCCTGCTTCTCGAACAGTTCCCAGCTCGGGAAGCTGACCACGCGGACGGCTTTGCCTTCGGCGGCCAGTTTCTTTCCGGCGTCGATGGCAATCGCAACTTCTGAACCGCTGGCCATGATGAGGAGGTCGTGGCCGCTCTTTGCGCTTTCCCAGACCGTGTAGGCGCCATTCTTGAGGTTGCAGGCCGGAGCCAGCTCTTTACGGTCGAAAATCGGCAGGTTCTGACGGGTCAGCAACAAAGCCGTGGGTCCGGTTTTGTTTTCGA
>JBAXDG010000094.1:0-5089 GCA_037141075.1 Kiritimatiellales bacterium | reverse complement strand
GCGGCGTCTTGAATGAACGGATGTTTCATGGCCGTCTTGTAAAAGTTGCCTTTGAAATCGAGAGCGTTGCCGTCCACCTGAACGCCGAACAGGTCGCTGATCTCGTTCTCGTAGGTGAAGGCGCACCAGTAGATGCCGCTGACACTCGGAACGCGCGCGCCGATCTTCGGCTGCATGAAGCGGAAGTTGATAAATTTGCGGTTGAGGTCAAAGGTGTAGTCCAGCTGGAGCTCTTCGCCCAGCCGCGTGACGCAGATTTGAACCAGCCGGTAGCCCTGCTCTTTCATTTTCCGTGTTTCGGCCACCAGCGTTTCCGGCATGACGGCGATTATGGTTTGTTCTTCAATCATTTGCGCTCCTTCTGCAGATAAACCCAATTCACCGTCGGAGTGAAGGGTTCGGTCCGGGTCTGCCGGTAACCCATCTTTTCATAGAGGTGGATGTTCCGCATACTATTGTGGCCGGTAAAGGCCTCATAGATACGGACATCGCCGACTTCCTGTTCGATCTGTTTGATCAGGCGGGTGGCAAGTCCCTTGCCCTGGAAATAAGGATGAACGGCGACCCGGCTGATGTAGGCGGTGTCGCCGTCGCGGCGGCCGCGGATTGAACCGACAATTTTGCCGTTAGCGACGGCCTTGAGGAAAATCATCCGGTCGAAGTCGGCGGTGATCTCTTCCATCGTCTGGCCAAGCGCCGGAACGCTGTCGCTTCCATAAAGCTCGGCCTCGCTGCGATAAGATATCTTCTGCAAAGCAAGAATCTCGGGAATATCCTTCTGGTTGGCCCGGTTGATCATCAACCCGCCGCCGACCGCACCAGCGGACGTTTCCATAAACCGGTGCTTCATCTCCAGAATATCGAGAGCGCGAACCACGCCGTCGATGATCGCCTCGGGGCGGGCCGCGCAGCCCGGAACGTAGACGTCGACCGGAATCACCGTGTCGATGCCGCCGAGGACGTTGTAACATTCGCGAAAGATGCCGCCGGACGTGCCGCAGATACCGATGGCGACGACGACCTTGGGCTCCGGCATTTGAGCGTAGATGTTGCGGACGACCGGTGCGTTCTGAACATTGACCGAACCGGTGACCAGAAAGATATCGGCATGTTTGGGGTTGCCGGTGTTGATGATGCCGAAACGCTCGACGTCAAAATTCGGCATCAGGCAGGCGAGCACTTCGATGTCGCAGCCGTTGCAGCTCGACGCATCGTAATGGATCACCCAGGGAGATTTTTTAAAAGCGGTCATGCAGGTGTTCCTCTCATTTCCAAAGGGCTAAAAGAATCAGGTTGGCCACCGCCAGCACCAGACTTACCGCCCAGGCGCTCTTGATAGCGAGCTGCCACTTCAGGCGGGCGAAGGTGTTGTCGACGAAAATCATGAAGAAGAAAACCAGAACCATGGCGGCGGCGCCGATCCACAGGTTGAAGGCGAAGAACAGACCGACCCACGCGAAGAGAATCACGTTCTCATACCAGTGAGCGACTTCGATCAGCGCCAGCATCTTGCCGGAAAATTCAGTGGTGATCCCCTTCACCAGTTCCTGGTGAGCGTGGTGCGATGTCGACAAGTCGAACGGCGACTTACGGAACTTGATTTCCAGAATGTAGAGAAAGCCGATGAAGATCAGGAGCAGCTTGAGTGAATTGGCCGGACTGGCGTTGAGGAAGATGTCATCGATCCGGAAACTGCCGGTGGTCATATACATACCGACCGCGGCGATCAGTACCATCGGCTCGTAGGCGACCATCTGGATCAGTTCGCGCTCGGCGCCGATGAAGCTGTAGGGCGAACTCGCCTTGTAGGCCGCGAGAACGAAGAAGATGCCCGCCAGCGTCAGCGAGAAGATCATCAGCAGCAGGTCGGAACCGCAGAAGAAAAGCGCGCCGGTGAAGACGACAAAGAGGAAGAAGAACAAAATGTAGAAGTTCTGCGAGCGCCGGACCACGATGTTTTCCTTGCCCCAAAGTTTGGCGACATCATAGAAGGCCTGCCGTATCGGCGGTCCGCGACGGCCCTGCATGCGGGCGGTCAGCTTGCGGTCAATACCGGCCAGCAGACCGCCGATGAGCGGCGCCAGCACCAGATAGGCTACCAAGCGGATCAAAACCTCTTTGACCGAAAGCGTGTGCGGAACGATGGTGTGGATGATTTCCTGCGGCATGCCAAGCGGCAGCAGGAAGCTTCCGGCAAGCGCGACCAGTGTCGCGATAGCAATCCAGAATCCGATTTTGAAAACTCGCTCCTCGCCGAGCAGCTGGCCGATGTAGTAGTTATGCATCGACATGTCGCGGACAATGCCAGCCGAACCCTGGAAGCGGGCCTGACCGTCGGTCGATTCAACATTGGCGCCGGCAAGATAAGCATCGACCACTTTCACCTTGCGGTTGTAGTTGAAAAAGCTGAGCGGGAACATCGCCACCATACCCAGCATCAGCCCCATGACAATCAGGTTGCTGGTGCCCAGAACGCTGTCCGCCGCTTTGAAGCCGCCGCCGATGTATGGTTCGATAAACTGATTGGAAATGAACGGAAAGCTCATACAAGTGAGGATAGTCAGGATCGCCAAGGTGATCAGCGCGGTCCATTCGCCGCCGCCGATATTCTTTTCCTTCTTTTCCATCGAACCGGTGATCTGAAGCATCTTGCCCAGCCATTTGACCCAGAAGAAAAGCGTGGCCGAGCTGCCAAACACGATAAAAATCGAGAGAAGCGGATGGGCGTCGACGATTGCCTTAAGAACGGCCCACTTGCTGATCAACATACCGAAAGGGGCAAGGAACATACCGGCGATACCGATCTCGATCATCACGGCAAGTTTTGGCATGCGGAGAACCAGCCCAGCCATATTTTCAATATCACGGCTGTGTATCTTGTGCTCAACAACACCGACGCAGAGGAAAAGAAGTGCCTTGGCCACGGCGTGGAAGATGATCAGCAGGATACCGGCCCAGACAGCTTCCTTGGTGCCAATGCCGCCGCAAAGGACGATCAGACCGAGGTTGGCGACGGTTGAGTAAGCCAGAATCTTCTTGGCATCACTGGTGCAGACAGCAACGAGTGAACCGGCGACGAAGGTGACTGCGCCAACCAGGGCGACCATCATGCCAATCTTTGTCCCCTCCAGATTAGGAGCAAGGCGGAGAACCAGATAGACACCCGCCTTCACCATCGTGCTGGAGTGAAGCAGCGCAGAGACCGGCGTCGGAGCCACCATTGCGCCGCGCAACCACCCGGCGAACGGGAACTGCGCCGCCTTGGTGATACCGGCGAAGGCAAGCAGCCCGGCGGCAATAACCATCACCTGCGAAGCGGTGCCCTGACTGCGCAGATCGATCAGGCTACTGACCCCGTTATTGCCCAGCAGGACAATCGCCAGGGCAAAACCCAGGCCGCCCATCAGATTCATCGTCAGGGCGCGCATGGCGTTGATCTTGGAGTCCGGCGTTTCTTTGTAGCCGATCAGCAGGAAGGAGCTAAGGGTGGTGATTTCCCAGAAGAAATAGAGCCAGTTTAAGTTGTTGGAAAAAACGATACCGAACATCGCACCCAGAAAAATGAAAAATGTGGCGAAGAACATCGGGCGGCGGTCACGGTATTCCGGATGATGGTCTTCGTGAAATTCCTTCATGTAGCCAGGGGCATAGATGCAGATCAAACCGCCGATGATACCAATGACCAGAACCATGATCACGGTAAGCTGGTCACAGAGGATCCAGGGAGAAACGGTGGCGACCGCAGAAGCGATTGATTCGGTCGCTGATACCGGCTTAAGCATCTCGTGGATTTCAAAACCCGCCACCAGAAGGAACTGCGTCAGAAGCAGACCCAGAGCCAGCCAGTTCTTCGCTTTCACCGTGACCCATACAATAAAACTGGCTATCAAAGCCTCGACGACGAGCATGACAAGACTGATGCTGTGAGCAGAACCGTCCAGAACCATCGTATTCTGATTGGACTTCCACGCCAGAAGGATTGATCCGGCCATAATGACGGCCGTAAAAGCATAAACCGCGTAACGTCGCAGGGTGTCACCGGAAATAAACAACAGAACGATACCCGCCAACAACGGAAAGGCCACCATCCACGGAATCAGATTCTCAATCATTATCTAACCACCTTGTTGCTCCGCCAACTTCGTTCCGGATCACTCGAAAGAATCTGGCAGGAGAATGCCTCATAAAAAGCGAAGAACTATAGGGATTGTTTACCGGCTTTCAACCAGATTTATCAGCTAACTTTCAGGGCGGATTTACCGACCCATCTGCGGGTCATCCCAAGAGGCTGGATCTTCGAGAGATTCCAAATGGCTGAACACGGTAACGTGCGGCAAGGCGTTGCAAAGATCGGTCTCGATGTGATCAATCAACTGATGTCCGCGCGCCACCGTCCAGTCCCCCGGAACCAGCATATGAAAGGAGATAAAACGCTGCGCTCCGGCCTGCCGGGTGCGCAGAGCGTGGTATTGCGCGCCCTCTTCCAAATGGGCGTCCAGAATGTCTCGCACCGTCTGCTGATCTTCGGCGGAGATCGCCGCGTCCATAAGACCGCCCACCGAATCCCGCATAATGCGAAACCCGGTCCACACAATGTTGGCCGCGACCAGCAGGGCAACAATGGGATCCAGACGCACCCAGCCGGTCCAGACCACTGCGCCAATGCCAACCAGAACTCCAACCGAAGTCCATACGTCGGTCAGCAGGTGATGCGCATTGGCCCTCAGCGTAATGGAATTGTGGCGTCGCCCCGCCCGGAGCAGAATCAACGCCACGATCAGATTCACAAGAGACGCCGCAAAGCAGATACCCAGCCCGAGACCGATCTGCTCAAGCGGTTTCGGGAAAATAAGCCGGTGAACGGCAGCGATGCCGATACTGGCAGCCGCGACCAGAATCAGCGACCCTTCGACAACACTTGAGAAATACTCGGCCTTGCTGTGTCCATAGGGGTGATCCTCGTCCGCCGGGCGGGCGGCAATCGTCAACATGGCCACAGCCATCAGTCCGCCCACCAGATTCACAACCGACTCAAGAGCATCAGAAAGCAACCCGACCGAGTCCGTCAGAAAATACGCGGCGGTTTTCA
>JBAXDG010000093.1:0-5245 GCA_037141075.1 Kiritimatiellales bacterium | reverse complement strand
TGCGGCCGGTTTTTTTGGAAATGAATTCCGGCAGGGCATCGACGTAGGTGCTTTTGAGTTTGGTCGCTTCGCGGTAGTCGAGCAGGACGCGGGCGATTTCATGTTCGGTCGCCAGCTGGTCGAGCACCTCTTCGTTGGTGGTGTACTGTCCGGTTTTGGTCTTCTTCGGCTTATCGGCCAGCTTCAGTTCATCGAAGAGCACTTCGCCGAGCTGCTTGGGCGAGTTGAGATTAAATTCGCGTCCGGCCAGTTGATAGACTCGCTTTTCTTGCTCGGCGATTTCGACCGCCAGCTTGTTCGAAATTTCTTTCAGCGCGGCGGTGTCGAGCGCGATGCCGTTGGCTTCCATTTCGACCAGCACCGGAATGAGCGGGCACTCGATGGTGTCGAAAACATTTCTGAGTTTCCGTTTCTCCAACTGCGGCTCGAGGATTTTGCGGAGCTGGATGGTGACGTCGGCATCTTCGCAGGCGTAGTCGCATAGCTTGTCGAGCGGCACCTCGGCCATGGAAAGCTGTTCGCTTTTCTTTTCGCCGATCAGCGCGGTGATCGGAACCGGCGCGTAGCCGAGGTGTGTTCCGGCCAGCTTATCGAGTCCGTGCCGCTGGTCGGGATCGAGCAGGTAATGGGCGAGCATCGTGTCGAACAGTTTGCCGCGCACCTCGACACCCGCTTCGCGTAGCATGGCGATATCGAACTTCAAATTGTGTCCGGTCTTTTCGATCGCCTCGTCTTCAAAGAGCGGTCTAAAAATCTCCAGCGCCTTTTTTAATTCAGTTTCATCAGGCCCTTCGACAGAGCTCAGGGCAGGCGGCAGTGTGACGAACCACGCTTCGTGCGGTTTGATAGAAAACGACATTCCGACGAGCCTCGATTCACGCGGATCGAGTCCGGTGGTTTCGGTGTCGAAGGTGAATCCCGGATGTTTCCGAAGTTCGGAAACCAGCTCCTTGCGTTCTTCCAAGGTTTGGACGAGGCGGTAGGTATGTTTGACGTCGTCGATGGTTTTGTAAACCGGCACGGCTTCTTCTGCCGGTGCGGCCGGCGCTTTTTCGGCGGCGAAAGCGAAGAGGTCGCCTTGTCCGCCTTTGGGCGCTGGCGGGGCATAAGAGGCGACGGGCGCAACGGGCGCGGCGGGTTTGCCGAAGAGCCGTTTGGAGAAGGAGGAGAATTCAAATTCAGAAAAGAGGGCGGCGAGTTTTTCCTCGTCGAGTTTACCGCGGTGCAACCCGTCCGGATCATAGTCGACCGGTGAATCGGTTTTGATGGTGACGAGCCATTTGCAGAGGTGCGCACGCTCCTTGTTGGCTTCGAGGTTTTCCTTGAGCTTGCCTTTCAGTTCGCCGGTGTGTTCGAGCAGGTTTTCAATCGAGCCGTACTGCGCGATCAGCTTCTGCGCGGTCTTCGGGCCGACGCCGGGAACGCCGGGAATATTGTCGGCGGCGTCGCCTGCGAGGCCGAGAATATCGGTGACCTGTTCGATGCGCTCGATTTCCCAATACTTGAGCACCTCGGGAACGCCCATGATTTCCGGCGGCAGTCCGCTCTTGGCGGGTTTGTAGACGAATGTGTGCGCGTCAACGAGCTGGGTGAAATCTTTGTCCGGCGTGACCATGTAGGTGTCGAAGCCCTCTTTTTCAGCAAGCCGGGCGAGGGTGCCGATCAGGTCGTCGGCTTCAAAACCCTGCGCGGTGATGATCGGAATATTGAAGGCTTTCAGGAATTCATAAATGCAGGGAACGGCGGCGCGGATTTCTTCCGGCGTTTCTTCGCGCTGCGCTTTGTATTCGGGGAATTTGTCGTGGCGGAAGGTCGGGCCGGAAACGTCGAAGGCGACGGCGATGTGCGTCGGGCTTTGCTTTTCGAGCAGTTCGAGCAGCGTGTTGAGGAAGCCGAAGACGGCGGAAACGTTGCGGCCCTTCGAATTGATCATCGGGTTGCGCATGAAGGCGAAGTAGGACCGGTAAACCAGCGCCATGCCGTCGAGAAGGAAAAGTTTTTTGCTCATGCTGGGCACCCTACAGGATTTGTTTTAGCCGCGAAAGAACGCATCGAGTACAAAAAAGGTTCCGGTTCCTTAATCTGGACGGCTGGCGGAAACGCTGGCTTTTCCGGCTTGTATCCATTACAACCCGCGACATGAAAAAGCGCGCGGCAGTCGGAATGAGTGGCGGCACGGACAGTTCCGTGGCGGCGGCTCTGCTGGTAGAGCAAGGCTGGGAAGTCATCGGCCTGACCGCCCACATGTGGAAGGATGGCTCGCGCTGCTGCTCGCTCGAAGATGTTGCCCGCGCCCAGAAAGTCTGCGCGGCGCTCGGCATCCGCCATTATGTCGTCAATGCGCAGGATCGCTTTGAAGAAAAAGTGGTCGCACCATTTGTCAGCGAATATGCCGCCGGCCGTACGCCGTCGCCGTGCATCGCCTGCAACCAGTTCATCAAATTCGGCTTCCTGCTCGATCGCGCCGTGCAGCTCGACTGCCAGATTCTGGCGACCGGCCACTACGCCCGTATCGAAGAACGTAACGGCGCGTTTCACTTGATGCGCGCCGTGGATCGCACGAAAGACCAGTCCTACTTTCTGCACCGCCTCTCGCAGAAACAGCTCGCGCACACCGTTTTCCCGCTCGGCGGCTGGACGAAAGAAGAAGTGAAAAAATGGTCGGCCGATCACAACCTGCCGATAGTGCCGCGCGGTGAAAGTCAGGATCTCTGCTTTGTCGAAGAGGGCCTGTATCCGGAATTTGTCGAAGCGCGTGCGCCGGACGTTAAAAAGAAAGGGCGCGTGCTCGACGACAAAGGAACCGTGCTGGCCGAGCACGACGGCGTCCACCGCTTTACCGTCGGACAGCGCGGCGGAACCGGCGTCGCCGTCGGCGAACGCGTTTACGTCAGCCGCATCGACGTGGACAAAAACGAAATTATCCTTTCACCGCGCGAAGGCGTCATGCAGTCCGAATGCCTCGTTCAGGGCGCGCATTGGATTTCGGGCTCCTTCCCGGATACTTGTAGGACAGGCTTCCCCGGCACGGGGAGCCTGTGTTCTTGCCGTGACACACGCTCCCGGATACGGGAAGCGCATCCTACAATTACAGAAGAAAGAACGTTGATTGTCCAACCGCGCTACGGCCACCGCGGCACGGCGGCCACGCTTGAAAAAATCAGCGACACCGAATTCAGGGTTCGTTTCGCCGAACCGCAATTTGCGCTCACTCCCGGCCAGGCGGCGGTCGTCTATAACGGCGACGAAGTTCTCGGCGGCGGGTGGATTAAGGGAGTGGAGTAGTGGATTGATGGAGTGTTGGATTATTGAAACGAACGTTACACGTGACTTTCGGTACTCATAAACCTCGACCTACTCGACCGGCGTTTTCACCATAAAGTCCATGTGCTGGCTGGAACTTTTTGAGCTCTTGTAAGCATATGATTATTCCGACAATGGGGAATAAAACAGACGATAATCTCCAAACAATGTTATTCCATAAATCCTTCAGCCAAGTGTATTTCTTGCGTTGAGAAATAGAGTCCTCATATTTTTTCTCAACTTCCTTCTGCTTTTTGAAGTACTCTGTCCAGAGTTCGGATTTTTCTTTTTCCATTTGAATTATTCCGGGAGATTTCGGGGATCTCTCATTACGGTATTTCCCTGTTAGCATATGGGGTATTGAAGTCATGTGGTTTTTTAATAAATATAAGTTGATGTTTGTGTAAAGTTTATCAGCAACTGTCGGAATACAGATTATCAGGAAGAGGATAAATATTTTGTTCAGGGTTTTTCTGTAGGCTCTAATAGAGCAGACGGAAAGAACAATCATTGCAATGGTGTAATACCAACTTTCGATAGTTATCCACGTCATATTCATATTTTATTCTCTGGTTCCAACAGTTTATCAGGCAGAGAGTCTCGCGTTTCTGAGACCGAAAATAGCGGATCAGCAAAGGGGAGAGAAGTGTTTTCGTCGGCAGGTTCCAATGGTTGGAAAGAAAATTTCCAACTATTGGAAACGCGATGTGGAGCGTGATCTCCGAGCACGCTTAAACGCGCCCGGAGGTCGCGTTCCGCCACATTGATCCGGGAAAGCCTGTAATCCTGTCGAAAACCCCGTTCATTTTCTGAATTGTAGCCGCGATCCGTGATCGCGGAGAGGAGAGAAGACAAACCATTTTCATAGTTCATCTTTCATAATTCAGGTTTCTTCTTAATCGGATCGAGAACCCAGCGTTTGTTGAACCAGAAGTATTGCTCCGGATGGGCGTGGATTTCGGCGTCGAAGATCGAGACGAGCTTTTGCATCATCCGCTGCCAGTCTTCTTTTTTGTCGAGCGACGGATTAGGGAAGATCGGATCAAACACTTTGTATTCATGGTTTGCCCAGCCGCGGCGGATGAGGGCGACGGGA
This sequence comes from Kiritimatiellales bacterium, assembly GCA_037141075.1. Taxonomy (GTDB): domain Bacteria; phylum Verrucomicrobiota; class Kiritimatiellia; order Kiritimatiellales; family Tichowtungiaceae; genus Tichowtungia. The sequence goes on along the minus strand of JBAXDG010000093.1, from coordinate 846 downwards.
TAGATCTGGCAGTTCGCCATTTGCGCGAAGAGCGCCGCGCCTGCGCCGAGATTGGCTTTGCCGCCGAGGAAATCGATCGAGAGCGCTTCGGTGGCTGAGCGCACGTCCGGCAGGATCGCCAGCACTTCGCCGGCTTTCAGGCGGCGCACGACATTCCGCAACACGGTGGAGTCGTTCAGCACCACGTCCATACCGGTGGCGTTACGCATTTGGTTGAGCAGGTTGTCAGTCAATGGATTTTTCTGCCGCCGCGCGATCGAAAAGACCGGAAGCCCTGCCAGTTTGCAGAGAACGCCGCCACGGTCCCAGTTGCCCATGTGTGCCGTTGCAAAAATAAACGCGCCGGTCTTACGGTAAATCTCCTGCATCTCGGTGATGCCGGCATACATCGGCAGGTGTTTTAGTTTTTCCGGCGACAGTTTACCAAAGCGCGCGGCTTCGATGGCGTTGAAGCAGATGTTGCGGAACGAAAGCCATGCAATGCGTTTTCGCTCTTTGGCGGTGAATCGGTCGCCGAACACCTGCTTCAGGCGCGACTCCGCTTTGTCGCGGCGGAAACGCAGGACATGAAAGAAGAATTTGCCGATCAGCCAGCCGAGCGCCAGCGCCAGCCGTAGCGGCAGAATGTTTGCCGCGACGAACAGGATGCGGAGCATCACGTATTCAAAAATATGTTTGGTCCGGTGTTTCATGACTTGCGCCCATTAAAGCGCCGCCGGGGCGGTTCGTGCAAGAACGGTTGTGAGCGTGCGCCGACATAAACGGCTTCTTCACCCAGCAGGTGCTCGAGTTTATGCACCAGTTCCTGCGAGGCGGTCACCTGCGAATTCCGGTCGGCTTTGATGA
>JBAXDG010000092.1:0-5253 GCA_037141075.1 Kiritimatiellales bacterium | reverse complement strand
AAATATTCAAAGGCCATGGCGGTCGAAATTTCGAAGAAGGTGGCCGGGCGCGTCGTGAGGCTCCGCGCGGCGGCTTCGACGTCGGCAATGAGCTGTTCCAGAGTCGGATCCGGAATTTCACGTCCGTTGATACGGAACCGTTCGTTGAAGCGGAAAAGGTGCGGCGAGGTGTAGAGTCCGGTTTTAAAGCCGGAGGCGCGCAGAACAGATTCGATCATGGCGCAGACAGAGCCTTTGCCGTTGGTCCCGGCAACGTGGATACATTTCAGGCTTTTATGCGGGTTACCGAGTTTTTCGAGCAGCGCGACGGTTACCTCAAGGCCGGGTTTTATACCGTGCATGGTCCGGGCGTACAGTGACTGAACCGCCGACTGAAGATCGGTTGCGCTCATTTGTCCATCATGTAGTCGAGGACCAGAGCCAGACGGGCTTTAAGCTGAGGGCGCGGAACGACCATGTCGATCAGACCGTGTTTTTCGAGAAACTCGGCGCGCTGAAAGCCTTCGGGCAGATCCTGCTGAGTGGTTTCTTTAATGACACGCGGCCCGGCAAAGCCGATAAGCGCGCCGGGTTCGGCGATGATCACGTCGCCGAGTGTGGCGAAACTGGCCATAACGCCCGCCATGGTCGGATGGGTCAGCACGGGAATATACGGCAGACCGGCTTTGGCATGGCGCGCCAGCGCGGCGCTGGTTTTGGCCATTTGCATGAGACTGAAAAGGCCTTCGTACATGCGGGCGCCGCCAGAGGCGCAGACGATGATGCAAGGGCGTTTTTCAGCGGTGCTGCGCTCGATGAGGCGGGTTATTTTTTCGCCGACCACACTGCCCATGCTGGCACCAAGGAAGGAGAAGTCCATGACGCCGAGACCAATGTCGCGCCCGTTGAGTTTGGCCGCGCCGCAGGTGACGGCATCTTTGAAGCCGGTTTTCTTCTGATTGGCTTCGAGCTTGGCGACGTAGGAGTCTTTACCGGTGAAGCCGAGCGGGTCGGCTGAGGTCATATCCGCATCCCATTCGACAAAAGTGCCTTCGTCCGCGAACATCTCGATCCGCTTCTGGCGGCCCAGCGTGAAGTGGAAACTGCACTTGGAGCAGACCTGCTGGCTGGTTTCGAGCTCTTTGGCGTAGAGAATTTCGCCGCAGCCGGGGCATTTTTCCCACAGGCCGTCCGGAACATCCCGTTTACGCACCTGAACCGTTGAATATTTTTTCTTACCAAATCGTAAAGCCATAATTACCTCTGGAGTGGTGGAACATTGGAAGGCTGGAAGATCAGTATTCCATCATTCCCTATTATTCCACGTTTTCTTATCCTCTCGCTGCCGTTACCACGTGCACCGACACCGCCCCGCCTTTTCGAAGAGCCTTGGCGCAGGCATTAACGGTGGCACCGGTGGTCATTACATCGTCAACCAGTAAAATTTTTCGTCCTGCCGGACGGGCAAACCACCCAATCCGAAAAGCGCCGCACACGTTAGCCGTCCGCTGGGGGGCTGTCAAACCCGTTTGGCTGACGGTGGGGTGCACCCGGCGAAGCAGTCCTTCCCGAAACGGGACGCCAAGACGGCGAGCAAGCGCACTACCGAGTAAGGCTGACTGGTTGAAACCGCGGGCACGACGGCGCGACGGATGGAGCGGCACCGCTGTGACCAGATCAAACGGCTGGTCGGGATATTCGGCCTGCACACAGGCAAAAATCAGTTCGGCCAGGTCGTCCACAACCCAAAGCGCGTTTTCATATTTAAGAGCCCGCAGCGCGGAGCCGACGGCGCCCTCGTAGCGGACGGCGGAACGGGCGCGATCGAAGGCGGGCGTTTCACGGGCGCAGGCAAAGCAGGTGTAGTCGTGCTGGATGTCGCCCGCGACCGGGTCGCCGCAGAGGGCGCAGAACGGCGGTTCGACCTTGGGAGTGTCAGAGAGACAGTCCCAGCAGATGTATTTCATCGGTTCCGGCGAGGGTGCGCCGCACTGAACACAATTGCGGGGATAAAGCAGATCGAGCATGGCGGGAAGAATGAGGGCGGGACATCGCGTGTGGAAAGTGAAAAGTTCGAAAAAGAGCTATTTCGCAGTGCTCGGGAAAAGCGTCCGGAGTTTTGCCGAGGCAAACAGCACCGCGTTCCATGCGCCGACATAAGCCGCAACCGTCTCCGGCAGAAAATGTTCCCAGGCTTCGCGAAACGTCGGCGGGCCGATCACAATCATCCAGAGAGCCACGAAAAACAAATTGGCCAGATAAATAACGGCATACGAGAAAAGCCGCCCGTTTTCCTGCACATCCGGCTGCTGCTGGCTCAGCATGTAAACCGTGAAGGTCACATGAAACCCCCAGGTCAAGCCGACCGCCGCCAGCCACCACGGTTCATACGCATTCAGATCAATAAAAAATCCAGCGCCATACCAGAGCGCGATCACCAGCCCTGTGTAGAACGGAAAAAAGTACGGTGCCAGCGAAATGATGAAATTGCTCTTCGAGAGCATCACATGGCCGCCCTGCTTGCCAACTTTCATCCTGCCAACCTTCGCGCCCATCAGCATACCCCAGACGGCATGCGTCATTTCGTGGGCAAGCACATAGGTTCGGAACGGACGTGGAAGCAGAAAAAATCCGAGAACCGAGACCGCAAAACCGGCCGGAATCGCCCACGTCGTCCAACCGGACGTTTCCGCTGGAAGTGACTGCAGAAGAGAAAAAAGAACCCGTGAAAACGCCCAGCACAGCGGCAGGAGAAGCACTCCGATGATGAATTTCAGAAACTTTTTCACTTACGGAAGTTAACAGGCCGAATGAATGTTGACACTCCAAAAAACATCACGTATAACCGCCGCTTCTTTCGACCTTTTGTGGGGGTATAGCTCAGTTGGTAGAGCGCTTGAATGGCATTCAAGAGGTCAGGAGTTCGACCCTCCTTACCTCCACCACTCCGATCACAATTAAATAACTCACTGACAGTACTTTGCAAAAGGTGCTGTTTTTTTCTGCCTCGTACGGCCCAGCCTTCGACCCCGACTACGGGGGAAACTACGGGTTGGCCGGTTGATTCGCCCTATTTGATTAAGGGCGTTTCATTGGAACGCAAAATCAACTGGAGGTAGAAAATGGGTCTGGAAATTCAAAAGAAAAAAGATGGTTCACTTCGCTCGAAGTGGTGGTATGGCCGGTTCGAAGTAAACGGAAAAGAAACCTGTGTGAACCTCGATGTTGAGATCAAAGGAACGGTGCCGAAGAAGCCGCAAAAATATGGCGATACCGCATTTGAATGTTCGCGCACATTGGCCGCTGCCAAGTTAAAAGACCTGATGACGGATGCACATAGCCGGAAGACCGCCGCGCACCATTTGCAGGAACTCTACGAAATCAAGGCCGGTGAAACGCTTGCACAGATTTCGCTAGATGAAATGGCAGACCGATGGGAGTTCCTGCCTATAAAACGGAAACGGAAGCCCGCGCAGGTAAAAGTCCAAAAGGCCAATATCGAGCAGTTCCACTCATTCGTGTCAGAAAAATACCCGCAGGTAAAAGAGCTGTCGCAAGTAACCCGGAAGATGGCTCTGGCCTGGCTGAAAAGCCTGAACGAAAAAAAGATGTCCGGCCAAAGCTACAATGTGAAGCTGGCCGTAATGCGCTTCCTGTTCGACCGGCTCGGGCCGGAGGCTGGTGTGATCTCCAACCCTTTCGCAGGAATTCCCTATCAGACATTGAATACCGTGCACCGCCAGCCCTTCACGCAGGAAGAGCTCAACGCGATTCTCACCCATTGTGATGAGTTGACCCGCCCCGTTGTCATGACCGCCATGTGTACCGCCATGCGTCGCGGTGACTGCTGCATGCTCAAATGGGAATCGGTCGATCTGGAGAACGGGTTCATTTCGGTGAAAACATCCAAGACCGGAGAACTGGCGGAAATTCCACTCTTCCCGGTGCTACGTGCCGAACTGGAACGACTCACGCGCAAAAGCATCTACGTTTTTCCCGAAGCGGCGGCCATGTACAAAAAGAATCACCATGGCCTTTCATGGCGCTTCCAGAAGGCGCTCAAAGCGGCTGGGATTGAAGGTACACAGGTCGAGCGGGATGACGCCATGCAAAAGGCCAGCGTCAAAGATTTCCACTCACTGCGCACGACGTGGATCACCATGGCGCTGTCAGCAGGCGTACCGATGGAACTGGTACGGCGGGTGACGGGCCACTCCACGGTCGAAGTGGTCTTGAAGCACTATTTCCGCCCCGGACGCGAAGCCTTCCGAACGGCACTGGAAACAGCTATGCCGCACATGTTGACCGGCGGGACGGAGGAACGACTCGACCTGCCGAAAGAGGTGCTGGAACTCGGCAAGGTGGCCCGTTCGCTCAAACCGGAAGAGCTGGTCGAAAAGAATGAGGCGCTGGCAAAAGCGGTAGCCCGCATGACGAAAGAACAACGCGCCGCCGCCATCATCGCCGCCTGAGCGGCAGATGCCCGTTTGATTTTTCAGATTTTTTGGAAAAATAGTTCAAACTTTTTTCAGAAGCTGTTGGTGCCAAAAGAAAGTTCAAGTTTCACGGGACGAGGTTGTTTCAGTCCGTTTCATTTCCTCTGCTAAATGCTGGAAAAACCAGATGGGGCCCCACACGCACAGCCTTAATGGCTTTTACAACGAGCGCCCGTTTCAGGAGATTGCTAAAGGCAATGAAAAGCAGGCAGACCGACACGAAGCCTGTTTCAAGGTGTTTCAGTTTCCCTGTAAATATCAGGAAAAAGCAGGGGCTAGAATTGTTTCAGGGTATTGCTAGAACAATGAATAACAAGGGGCGCGTAGCGCACGGGGCCCCAATTTATAGGGGGGGCCGGGCGGAGCCCGGGGGCCCCATTTCCAAAGATTGGAAAAATACAGAGGTCGGACGCCAGCGGTCAGATTTCCAAGCATTGGAAGAAACCGTAGTGCGAGTTCCAATACTCGAAGACATCTGCCTCGCAGAGTTGCAGAGCATTATTGAAAAGGATGAAGCCTCTGTTTCCGATGCTTGGAAAACCATGCCCCGCAGGGGAGCCGGAGGCGAGGCCGCAACAGCGGGTGCCTTCCGCAGGCGGCGCGTTGAGGTAAAGCCGGCAAGGAACGGCTGTTGCGGGTGAACGGAAGAGCTGGGCCCAGAGAAAACCCTTGCGAGTATCCGAGCTCGGGTTTTCGTCGGGCTCGGCTCTGGAGTGAACCACCCCACAACAGAGATTGGCTGAAACGCGGGGCTGGCGCGGTTTGTGCCTCCAGCACA
>JBAXDG010000091.1:0-5366 GCA_037141075.1 Kiritimatiellales bacterium | reverse complement strand
CCTCGGTTAAAATTTATTTATCAGTCGATTTGTTGTCGCCGATCTTGGCGGCCGAACGGGCATCTTTCCCGCGAACCGCACCAACAGTACGGCGGGCGCCTTTACGGGTACGGGCATTGGTCTTCGTGCGCTGACCGCGAACCGGCAGACCGCGGCGATGACGGGTGCCGCGGTAGCAGTTAATGGAAATCAGGCGGCGGATGTTCTGACCGATTTCGCGGCGCAGGTCCCCTTCAATCGTGTAATCCGCACGGATCACGGCGGTGAGCTTCATAATCTCTTCGTCGGTCAGGTCATCGGCTTTTTTAGCGGGATCCAGACCGGCTTTGGCAATCGCTTCGCGCGATGTGGTCAGGCCGATGCCGTAGAGGTATCTCAAAGCGTACTCGAGACGCTTTTTGCCGGGAATATCAACACCAAGTAAACGAGGCATAATACAACTTTCCTTAAATTAACCCTGACGCTGTTTGTGACGCGGGTTGCGTTTGTTAATTACGTAAACACGCCCTTTACGACGCACAATCTTGTCGTCAGCGCTGATCTTCTTAACTGATGCCTTAACCTTCATAGTTCACCTAAATAATAATCCGCCCTACACTCATATCGTAAGGCGACATTTCCACCTTCACAAAACTTCCGTCTTCCGGCCGTTCCTTTTCCCAATTCCGAGCCTCGATATAGGCCGTGAACCGGTGTCCATTTCCTAGTGCTGCCCGAAAAGCGTGACTATCTATCACGGCCTCTAACTGAGCGTCCAGTAAAATAGTCTCACATTCGTCCATTTTTAAGAGCGGCCCATCATAGCGGCCCGCCTTCCCTGTACAAGCCTCAATTCCATAAATTTAACTTTTCCAAAAAGTGGAAAAATCAGGCATCGTTTTTTCCACTGTTTGGAAACCGATGGACCGCCCTATACATAATCAAAAACCGTTTAATCTCCCGGATGCTGGGAAGGATCCCCTTATCCTTTTCGCCCGCTGGTTTGCCGAAGCCATGCAGGCCGACCCGAAAAATGCCACCGTTGTCGCATTTTCAACTGTATCCGGAGAAGGCCGTCCGTCTCTGCGCATGGTCCTTCTTAAGGAATACAGCGCGAACGGTTTTCTCTTTTACACCAACTACGAAAGCCGCAAGGCCGCCGAACTTGCCGCAAACCCTTTTGCCGCCATGACCTTCTGGTGGCCGTCGCAGGAACGACAAGTGCGAATTGAAGGAAGAGTTCAGAAGATCAGCGTGGAAAAATCCGACACCTATTTCGCCGACCGGCCGCGCGAAAGCCAGCTTAGCGCCTGGGCCTCGCCCCAAAGCAGTGTCATCGCAGAACCGGTCACACTCGATAAACTGCATGAAAGGTTTGGCGAAGGCCTCATCCCGCGCCCAGCAAACTGGGGCGGATTCATCCTGACTCCCGGGTCCTTCGAATTCTGGCAGGGGCGCGCCAGCCGCCTGCATGATCGCATCCGCTTCACCCGAATAGATTCCGCATGGCAAACAGATCGTCTTGCACCGTGAAACACCCCTATCAACTTATTTTTGCTTTCGGTGCGCTTCTCCTCTGCGCCGGTTGCTCCACCGTCGAGCGCGAGCTGACCTATGACAATACCGTGCAGGTGGCGAAGCGTCCGCTCAGCGGAACCGCCGAATTCGGCTGGCGCGTCAAAACCTTCTGGACGGAAGAAACGGGATCCATCTGGCGGCGGTATATCAGCTTTCCGCTGCTCAGCCTGCACGACATTCCTGAATTGGATGAAGCCCCGGCACCGATGAAGCGTACCGTGATGTCCAAATGGCTCCGGCGGAAAACCGGCCCGCCAGCCCAAGGCACCGCCCGCCTGCTGCTCAACGGTGAAAACTTTTTTCCGCAGTTTGAAGAATCTATCCGCACCGCCACCAACCGCATTGATTTGAAAACGTACATCTTCGACAACGACGATGTCGCCAAACAGACCGCCGACCTGCTTAAAGCCCGCAGCCATGAGATCGACATCCGGATTCTCTACGATTCGCTCGGAACCCGCCTCGCATGGAACGCCAACGCCCCTTCGCTCCCGACCAACTATGTTTATGAAGTGGACGACATGATCCGGTATCTGGAAAAAAATTCCGGCATTAAACTGAGCCGTGCCTGCCACACACTACTCACCTCCGAGCACTCCAAATATATTCTCATCGACCACCGGATCGCCTATTTCGGCGGCATGAATATCGGCCGCGAATACCGCTATGACTGGCGCGACGCCATGTTCAAACTCTCCGGTCCGGTCGTTGATACGCTCGAAACCAACTTTGATCGGGCATGGATCACCGCCAGCGGCGACACGTTTACCTGGCTCGAACTGCCGAAGCCGCATGCACCAAAATATTCCGGAACCAACGAACTTTATCTGACACCGACCACGCCGACAAAGCCGTACATCTATAAAGGACAGTTGCGCGCCATCGAACACGCCAAGCAGTGCGTCTACATCGAAAACCCCTACCTGTGGAATTCATCCATTATTTATCAGCTCTGCGCGGCGCGCAAACGCGGCGTTGATGTGTGCGTCACCATTCCGAGAGATGTGAATCATGGTGTCGGCATCAGCGCCAACAAAGTCACCGTCAAACGACTGCTCGACAACGGTGTGCGGGTGTTTGTTTATCCGGGCATGACGCACGTCAAAGCCGCCGTCTACGACCAGTGGGCCTGCTTCGGCTCGGCCAACTTCGACGACCTCAGCCTGCACAAAAACTACGAGCTGAATATTTTCACCGACAATTCGGAGATTGTCCGCCAGATCAAAGAAGACCTGCTCGAAGGCGGACAAAAACTCTCAACGGAAATTCACGATGCCGGCGAAATCAGCTGGCTGGACATCTTCACCGCCAGCCTTTCCCAGTATCTGTAATCAGTGACACCGCGCCGGCATAAAATGATCAGCTAGCTTCCAGTCACCTTGCGTATCACCGCCTCCACAACACGGTTCCGCCGCACCTTACGCACCTGCACCTCGACGCCGCCAGACCGGATCACATCGCCGCACCGCGCAGAGGTGTCTCTTGCACGGTCTGCCCACTCGGCCAGTGTAAGTTTCGTATCTGCATCAGAAAAAACGGAACCGCCCATCGCATTTTTCAAGCTCTCGATCGTTACGCCGCCACCCGCGAGCCATCCATCGCCGATTGAATGCATATGCGCAGGCAGGTGGTCATACTCGTCACGGATATCTCCGACGAGTTCTTCAACGATGTCCTCCATCGTGAGCAGGCCCAATACATCCGTCCCCTCCATTACCAGCGCGATATGAACCCGATCCCGAATCATGTCGGTCAGCACCTTGGCCAATGTTGTTTTCGATTCAATTCGTGATATCGGACGGACGATCCCGCTGAGCCCGCCTCCCGCCGGATTGATCTTCAGCGCGGTAACGATATCCTTGAAGGTCACGTAGCCGTCGATAGTCTGCGGGTTGCCAAGCTCCCGGCACACCGGGTATCGCGTATGCATGTGCATATGCGCTTCAATCAATGCATCCATCATGCTCGCGCCCGCGGGAATCGTCGCTATATCGCGCGCAGGGACTACGGCTTCCGCCACCGTTCGTGTAGACAGCTGAACTGCGGACATGACAATACGCTCTTCCATCGGCCCGATGATGCGCGTTGCCCGCGCCAAAGCTGCCGCCGCCCGCAGCTCCAGAAGCCCGGCTTGGTCTTCCGATGCCCCCTTGCCGGAAAATCCGCCTTGTCCAACTCTCACCAAGTGTTTGACGATGGCCTCGAAAATAAACACGACGGGACGAAATACTCGCGAGACGATATTCATGGCCGGCGAAAGAGCCAGCACGACCGCTTCCTTGTTGTTGATCCCGATCATCTTCGGAACCAGTTCCGCGAAAATAATCGTCGCTGCGCTCAGCGGAATCACAAAGAACAACAACCCCAGAAACTTGGACGCTCCTACCGACAAGCCGAACGTTTTGGCAAACCACGGCGACATCCACTCATCCACCCCTGCACCGCCGGTGGCAGCGGCAATCGCACCCGCCAGCGTAATCCCCAGCTGTATCACGGCCAGACTGGCCTCAAGCCGGTCTTTCATGTGAACAGCACTCCGCGCTCCGCGCCGGTTCGACCTCAACAAAACCTCCAGGCGGGCACGCGACACAGAGGCCAAAGCCATCTCATAAGCCGCAAACAACGCGTTTACGGTCAACATCAACAGTATGATGATCCATGCCATAAAAATCCTATTGCACTCACAATCGTAGAGCGTCTTGTTTTCTCAGCTTCAGTTTACCCTGAGTTCTATTTGCGGCGCAAGACGGCGTTGAAGACCTGAGCGGCTTCGCGGCGGCAGAGCAGGACGGAGGCGAGCAGGTAAACGATCATGCCGATAGCGATGGCACCGCCGACGGAAATAAACTGCACCAGTTTTCCGGCGAGATGATTTTCCAAGGATTGGAAAATCCATCCGTGAACAAAGATCACCGATACGCCCATAATCACCGCCGCGATCAGCGCACGGCCCGCGCCAGCCAGGACGGAAAGCCAGCCGGGCGATCCGATGCGCCGTCCGAGCCGCCAGCCGAGTGTCAGTCCGTTGAAGGCTTCCGAGACGACCGCTGAACCGGCGAGGCTCATGGCTTTAAATTCGGTCGGTAGCGTCAGCGTAAAAATCAGGTTGAGAGAAAAGTTAATGCCGACGCTGTACAGACCGTTGCGGTACGGCGTGCGCGTGTCGCCCAGTCCGTAGAAGGCCGGAACAAAAACTTTGGCCAGCCCGAAGAAGAAAAGTCCCGGCGCATAAACGCGCAATACCGCCGCCGTGCGATCCACGGAATCGACATCGAACGCGCCCCACCCCAAAAGCATTTCGGTGACCGGACGGGCCAGCGCGATCAGTCCGACCGCCGCCGGGATCATGACGAACAGAAGCATGCGCAGAGCGCGGTTAATGGTTGCGCGAATGCGCTCCTCTTCTCCGACGGCGGCGTGATTGGAAAAGACCGGCAGCAAAACCGTGCTCATGGCGGTGGCAAGAATGCCTTGAGGAAAATAGAGCAGGCGTTCCGCGAAATACATGGTGGCAGCGGCCCACGGCGTCGCCCAGCGCGCCATGATGCTGTTGATGGTCATGTTGATCTGCGAAACAGACTGGCCGAGCGCGGTTGGGGCCATCAGGCCGAGAAAGCGGGTGACCTGCGGATCCTTCGCGTTCAGATCAACTTCAGGCCGCCAGCCAAGCCGGTACATGGCGGGAAGCTGCGCCGCCAATTGCACCGCACCCGCCACCAGCACGCCGAGAGCGACACCGGCGATCTGGTCTTCCGGCGTGGTTCCCATCCTTGGACAAACAAACAGGACGAACGCGATCCACGTCAGAT
>JBAXDG010000090.1:0-5367 GCA_037141075.1 Kiritimatiellales bacterium | reverse complement strand
AGCGTGGCGTTGTGTCCGCCGAAGCCGAGCGAGTTGCTGAGCGCGGCGCGCACTTCCATCTTGCGGGCGACGTTTGGAACATAGTCGAGGTCGCAGTCCGGATCAGGCGTTTCGTAGTTGATCGTCGGCGGAACGATGCCTTCGTAAATCGCCATAGCGCAGGCGATGGCTTCAACGCCGCCGGCGGCGCCGAGCAGGTGTCCGGTCATCGACTTGGTCGAGCTGACGGCCACTTTGTAGGCGTGATCGCCGAGCGCCTTCTTGATGGCCAGCGTTTCGCCTTTATCGTTGAGGGCGGTGCTGGTGCCGTGCGCATTGATGTAGTCAATGTCTTCGGCTTTAAGACCAGCATCTTCAAAGGCGAGCCGCATACCGCGGGCTGCCTGAGTGGCGTCCGGATCGGGCGCAGTGATGTGATGGCCGTCACAGGTTCGTCCGTAGCCGGCGAGTTCGCAATAGATTCTCGCACCGCGCGCCTTGGCGTGCTCTTCACTTTCAATGACGATAACACCGGCGCCTTCGCCCATCAGGAAGCCGTCGCGATTGAGATCGAACGGACGCGAGGCACGGGCCGGGTCGTCGTTACGGGTGGTCAGCGCGCGCAGGGCGCAGAAACCGCCGAGCGCAAGCGGAGTGATCGAGCCTTCGGTTCCGCCAGCGAGCATGACGTCGGCTTCGCCGTGCTGAATAATGCGCAACGCTTCGCCGATGGAGTGCGTGCCGGAGGCGCAGGCGCTGGTGACGCAGAAATTGGGGCCTTTGAGGCCGAACTGGATGCCGACATGCCCGGCAACAATGTTGGTGATCATGACCGGAATAATGAAGGGCGATAAGCGAGAGGCGCCGCGCTCACGATAGGTGTCCTGCGAGGATTCCATGATTTGCAGGCCGCCGATGCCGGTGCTGACGATCACGCCGATGCGCTCCAGATCCTCTTTGGTGAGATCCAGACCGGAGTCCTTCATCGCCATAATGGACGCGATCAGCCCGTACTGGGTGAAAGGATCCATTTTGCGCGCTTCTTTTTTGGAGAGGAACTGTTCGAGATCCAGGTTTTTGACCTCGGCGACGATCTGACTGGTAAACCCTTCGAGGTTTTCAATCTTGGTGACCGGCCCGCCGCCGGAACGTCCGGTTTTGAGACCTTCCCAAAATTCAGCCAGATTGTTGCCGATCGGGGTGACCGCGCCCATACCCGTAATAACTACTTTGCGACGATTCATGATTCTCCTCCGGAAATTAAAACAAAAAAGCCGGAAACCTGTTTAAAGGTTCCCGGTTTTTCTATCACAAGCGGTCTTTATTCTCCAAGACCTTTTGACTTGAGATAGTCGATGACGGCGCCGACGGAGGTGAGCTTTTCAGCGTCTTCGTCCGGAATTTCCGCACCGAATTCTTCTTCGAAAGCCATAACGAGTTCGACGGTATCGAGCGAGTCCGCACCGAGGTCTTCGATGAACGAAGCCGCGGGAGTGACCTGATCCGCATTTACGCCAAGCTGTTCGACGATGATATCTTTTACTTTATCTGCAAGCGCCATAGTATTTCTCCTTGTTTCGGCTCCTGATTGGATCTCTTCTTTAACCTACATAACCATCCCGCCGCAAGTCGAAATCACCTGTCCGGTGACATAACCTGAGACGTCCCCCGCCAGGAAAGCGACCACATTGGCCACATCTTCAGGGTCGCCGAAGCGGCCCAGCGGGATATTGGCGAGCATTTTCTGCTGCACCTCTTCTGAAAGCGCATCCGTCATTTTAGTACGGATAAAGCCGGGGGCGACCGCGTTACAGCGGACGTTGCGGCTGGAAAGTTCTTTGGCCACGGTCTTGGTGAAGGCAATCACCGCGCCCTTGGATGCCGCATAATTGGCCTGGCCGGGGTTGCCGATAAGGCCGATGATCGAGGCGATGTTGACGATACTGCCGGAGCGCTGTTTCATCATGCCGCGCATCGCGGCTTTGGTGAAGAGGAACACGCCCTTGAGATTGACGTTCAGAACGGCATCCCAGTCGGCTTCGCTCATGCGCATGATCAGGCCGTCTTTGGTGATTCCGGCATTGTTGACCAGCACATCGATTGCTTTTCCGAAATCCTTTTCGATCTGCTTCACGGTGGCTTCTACGCCGTCCGCGCTACTGACATCCACGCTGTAGCATTCCGCACGGCGGCCAAGTGCCTTAACTTTTCCGGCAGTCTCTTCAAGCCATTCGGCTTTAAGATCGCAGAGCGCGAGGTCGGCTCCATCGGCGGCGAGTTTGAGCGCGATCGCCTGACCAATGCCGCGGGCCGCGCCGGTTACCAATGCAACTTTTCCATCAAATTGTCCCATGAAATTCCCCTTGATCACTATTTTCGTTTTTCTTGCGGCTCAGGCTTCCAGATCGGAAACGGCACCTATGTTAGAGACCGAAACCGTCTTGTCAATCCGCTTCATCAGACCCGCCAGCACTTTACCTGGGCCGCATTCAACGACTTCCGTAACACCCTGTGCGGCAAGCCACTGCATCGACTCAACCCAGCGCACTGAACCGGTGATTTGAGCCACCATATTGGCGCGCAGCGCTTCAACGCTTTCGTGCGGCTTGCCGGTGACATTCGAAAGTACCGGGATACAGGGCGCGGTCAATGAAATGGTTTCAAGAAATCCGGCTAGCCGGTCGGCGGCAGGCTGCATGAGCGGAGAATGGAACGCACCGGCGACCGGCAATGGCAATGCACGCTTGGCACCGGCTTCCTTGCAAAGCACTTCAGCTTTGGCGATGCCTTCGGCGTTACCGGAAAGGACAATCTGGTCGGGCGAATTGATGTTGGCCAGCGTCACGCCTGTTTCGGCGGCAATCTTTTCGAGCGCGGCGCGGTCGAGGTTGATCACAGCCAGCATCGCGCCGGGATTGGCAATACAGGCGGCTTGGATAAATTCTCCGCGAGCTTTGAGAACGCGCAGGGTGTTTTCGAACGAAATCACTCCGGCGGCGTAGAGCGCGCCCCACTCGCCGAGGCTGTGACCGGCGGCATAATCAAATTTCAGTTCCGGCTTTTTGAGCTGAAGCGCTGTGAAGGCGGCGGCACTGACGGTGAAAATCGCAGGCTGGGTGTTGTGCGACTTTTTCAGCTCTTCTTCGGGGCCGTTGAAGCAGATGGCGGCGATATCATAGCCGAGCACTTCGTTGGCTTTTTCGAAAAGCGCCTTGCACTCCGGAATCGCGTCATAAAAATCGCGTCCCATGCCGACCGACTGCGAACCCTGTCCGGGAAATAAGATGGCTTTCTTCATTTCGTCCACTCCACAATGTTGGCACCCCAGGTGAAGCCGCCGCCGAAAGCGACCAGCAGCATGAGTTCGCCTTTGCCGATTCGCCCGGACTTGACCGCCTCGTCAATGGCGATCGGCAGTGCGGCGGCCGAGGTGTTGGCGTATTTTTCCACATTCAGGAACATCCGGTCCTGCACATCGAGCCGTTTACCGATCGCATCAATGATCCGGGCGTTGGCCTGATGCGGAACAAAAAGTTTGACGTCGTCCGCGCTGAGTCCGTTTTTCTCCAGCGCATCGAGCGACGACTGCGTCATCTGCATTACGGCGTGCTTATAGACCTCGCGTCCTTCCATCTTGAGATACTGCAGGTTCTGATCCAGCATCTCGTGGGTCATGGGGTTGCGCGAGCCGCCGCCGGGAGTCCAAAGCTGGTGAGCCAGCGTACCATCGGAGCCGAAGACGCCCTTCATGATGCCGTGTTTCGCGCCCGTGGCGCGCAAAACCATGGCCCCGGCACCGTCGCCGAACAGCACGCAGGTGTTGCGGTCTTTCCAGTCAATAAAGGTGCTCATTTTTTCCGCGCCGATGATCAGCGCCGTGTTGACCGCGCCGCAGGCAATCTGGTTTTTGGCGGTTTCGAGAGCGTAGAGCGAGCCGGAGCAGGCCGCGCCGAGGTCGTAGCAATAGGCGTTTTTCGCGCCGATTTTGGCCTGCACAAAGCAGGCGGTGCTGGGGAAAAACATATCCGGAGAAAGCGTGGCGACGATCAGCAGGTCGACCTCTTCAGCACTGATACCGGCATCGGCGAGCGCCGCTTTGGCGGCTTCGGCAGCCAGATCCGAGGTGGCCTGATCGTCACGGGCGATACGGCGCTCATGCATACCGGTTCGCGAATAGATCCATTCGTCGGTGGTGTCCACGATTTTTTCCAGATCCCGGTTGGTAACCGTTTTCTCCGGAAGATAGACGCCGGTTCCGATGATCGAAACCGTACGCAGACTGTTAGGGGTTTTACTCACTGTCTTTGAAAACCTCGTTTATTTTTTCTTCGATCAGATGGTTGAGCTTTTGCTCAATCGCTGTGCCTGCCACGCGGATGGCGTTGTAGACGGCAAAAGAGGATGATGAGCCGTGGCCGATAATGCAAACCCCTTTTACCCCCAGCAGCGGCGCGCCGCCATAGGCTTCGGGATCGGTTTTTTTCTTCAGTTCGGCAAATGCGCCGGATGCTTTTAGAATGCCGGCGCCGATTTTACGAACCAGCGAAGCGGAGAAGGATTCTTTAATCCATTGGATAATTGCGTGCGCGGCACCTTCACTGGTCTTGAGCACCACATTGCCGACAAAGCCGTCGCAGACCACCACGTCAACCGCGCCCTCAAACATATCGTGGCTCTCCACGTTGCCGATGAAATTCAGCCGGGTTTTTTCCAATATCTGGAAAGCTTCTTTGGTGGATTTGCTGCCCTTGGAATCTTCCTCGCCGATGCTCATCAGGCCGACGCGCGGATTGACGATATTAAGGATGTTCTCGGCATAAATACTGCCCATAATGGCGAACTCGGCCAGCATTTTCGGGGTGCAGTCCGGCGTCGCTCCGGCATCCAGCAAAACGAAAGGTCCCTTAATGGAGGGCATGACCGTGGCGATGGCCGGGCGGTCGACTTTGTCCATCGTCCGCAACCGAAGCATGCTGGCCGCGACGGCCGCGCCGGTGCTGCCGGCAGAAAAAATCGCATCGGCCAGTCCGTCTTTAACCAGCTCAACCGAGCGCATGATAGAAGAATCTCTTTTGCGTCGAAGAGCCAGCGCAGGTGAATCGCCCATTTCGACGACTTCGGAGGCGTGGCGGATTTCGATGCAGGCGGGAATTTTACCGTAGAGAGCCAGCTCGGCTTTGATGGCGGTTTCGTCGCCTACGAGAAACAGCTTTTCAATCCCGGCAAGACCGCGAGCCGCCTCAACAGCGCCTTTAACGATCTCACGGGGGGCAAAGTCGCCACCCATGGCATCAATTGCGATACGCATGGCTTACTCGTCAGAAGAGACGGTAATAACCTGACGGCCTTTGTATTTGCCGGTGGTCGGGCATACGCGATGCGGCAGCG
>JBAXDG010000089.1:0-5393 GCA_037141075.1 Kiritimatiellales bacterium | reverse complement strand
CGGGAATCGTCCAAGGGTCTAAAGAAACGCTTGTGCCGCGCCCCGCGCCGCTGTTACAGTCCCGGCCGTTGATTTTCCAAACAGAACGAAAACTATGGGAGTATGATCGAATGAATATTTTGCATGTGTGCGCCAATCCGAAGCCGGTCGAGCAGTCCGTTTCTAAGCAGCTCGCCGCCCGTTTTTTCGGTAAACTGCTGGAACTCAACCCCGATGTGGAGCTCAACAACGTCGATCTCTACCAGGACAAGCCGCCCTATTACTCCAACGATCTCTTCCGCCGCATGTGGATGCCCGTCTTTGATCCGGCTTATGAGGCGAGCAAAGCCGAAGAAGCCGCTTCGAACTATGCCCAGAAGCAGATCGAGGAGCTCAAAAAGGCCGACGTGCTGGTGCTGACCATGCCGATGTGGAACTTTTCCGCCCCCGGCATCATGAAAGCCTGGATGGATCAGGTGCTGGCCCCCGGCCTGATGTTCGAACTGACCGACGAAGGTCCGAAACCGCTGCATAACATCACCACCGTCGTGCTGCTGGTCTCTTCCGGCGGCATCTATAAGGAAAACGACGAGCGCGATGCCCTGACCCGTCAGGTGAGCGCCGCTTTCGGCTTTATCGGCATTAACGATATCCGCATCGCCTGGGCCGACGGCCAGAACCCGCTCTTTTTCAGTGACTGCGCAGTCCGCCGCGACATGGCGTTCGAAGCCGCCGAGGAACTCGCCGAAGAACTCGCAGAGGAAAGCGTGGCATAATGCCCCGCCGGGGCATGGAATGATGGAAGAAAGGAAGGATGGATTGGTGGGGGAAAATTTTCCAATGCCAAAGGTTCAATAATCCAGTATTCCACCCTTCCAATATTCCACGGAAGTCCTATGAGTGTGTTTATTAAAATCTGCGGAATCTGCTCCAAAAACGATCTGGAGCAGATTTGCGCTTTAGAGCCCGACGCCGTCGGCTTTATTTTCTGGCCGCGCTCCCCGCGCTATGTCCGGCCCGAGCAGGTCGCCGGCTGGCTCAAGAGCATTCCCGAGCAGATTAAAAAGGTCGGCGTTTTCGTCGAGCCGTCCGCCGCCGAGGTCGAAGCCATTGCCGTTACCTGCCGCCTCGACGTGGTTCAGATCCATTTGAATTCCAATGATTGGAAAATCGACCGGCCGATCTTCCATGGGTTGGAAGTCTGGCTTGCGCCGCGTATGGGCGAGGACATCAACCGTAACATTCTGCGCGCCGTTGATCCTCAACCCGCGATTCTGCTGTCCGACTCATTCGATCCGGAGACCATCGGCGGCACCGGCAAGCTCAGTAGCTGGGAGAATGCGAAGGCGATGAAAACCGCCGTCGGCAGACCTCTTCTGCTGGCGGGCGGACTGACCCCCGAAAATGTGCGCGAGGCCATCGCCGCGGTGAACCCGTGGGGCGTGGACGTCAGCTCCGGCGTCGAAAAAGAGCCGGGCGTCAAAGATATCCGCAAGGTGAAACAGTTTATCGAAAGAGCAAGGCGATGACTCTGCCGGACAAACAAGGACACTTCGGCCCGTACGGCGGCGTCTTTGTACCGGAAACGCTGATGGAGCCGCTCCGCGAGCTGGAGCGCGTTTATAAAGCGGCGCGGAAAGATCCCGCCTTCAAAAAAGAACTCGATTATTACCTGCGCGAATATGTCGGCCGCCCGTCGCCGCTCTGGTTCGCCGAACGGATGACCGCACAACTCGGCGGCCCGAAGATTTATCTCAAACGCGAAGACCTCAACCACACCGGCGCGCACAAAATCAACAATGTGATCGGTCAGGCGCTTCTGGCGAAGCGGCTCGGCAAGACGCGGCTGATCGCCGAGACCGGCGCGGGCCAGCACGGCGTCGCTACCGCCACCGCCGCCGCGCTCTTCGGCATGGAGTGCGTCGTCTACATGGGCAAGGTCGATATGGAGCGGCAGGCGCTCAACGTCTTCCGCATGGAAAGTCTCGGTGCGAAAGTCGTTGCCGTCACCGCCGGACAGCAGACGCTCAAGGAAGCGATCAACGAAGCGATGCGCGACTGGGTCAGCAACCTGCGCGGCACGCACTATGTCCTTGGCACCGCTTTCGGCCCGCACCCGTACCCGATGATCGTGCGCGATTTCCAGAGCGTGATCGGCATCGAGGCGCGCAAACAGATTTTGAAAGCCGAAGGCCGTCTGCCGACGGCCATCGTTGCTTGCGTCGGCGGCGGAAGTAACGCCATTGGCATTTTCAGTTCCTTTATAAAGGACAAAGGCGTCCGCCTGATCGGCGTCGAAGCCGGCGGCCTCGGCATCGAACCCGGCAAACACGCCGCGCGCTTCGCCGGCGGCAAAGTCGGCGTGCTGCAGGGCACGAAGAGTTATGTTCTGCAGGACGACGACGGACAGATTCTGCTGACGCATTCCGTCAGCGCCGGTTTGGATTACGCCTCCGTCGGGCCGGAGCATGCGATGCTGCACGACACCGGCCGCGCCGAGTACACCTACATTGAAGACGCCGACGCCGTGGCCGGTTTCGACCAGCTCGCGCAGTGGGAAGGAATTCTGCCCGCGCTCGAAAGCTCTCACGCCATCGCGTGGGTTGTCAAAAACGGCGCACAGTTTTCAAAAGATGATCTGCTCATCATCAATGTCTCCGGCCGCGGCGACAAAGACGTTCAACAGATCGCGGAGTGGAAGAAAAAGCAGGCGGCGGGCTCCGGAGATCAGATTCTGCGGGAACATGACTTTGTTCACCTCGGCGTGCATCATAAGATCACGGCGCACGCTCATGACCGCGAGCCGCTGATCCTGCACTTAAACGTCTGCCGGCTGACCGCCAGCTCCGGCCTTTGCGAGCCGGTGTATGAAGAGGTCCGCGACTACGGACGGACTCAGCCGGATGATGTGTTCTGGGCGCGCGAATTTTTCCGGATCGAGAAGAAGGTTTGTTCCGAAGAAGAATCCGAAGTCCATAACCCCTGAGGACGTATGGCGATTAAAAGCATGACAGGTTTCGGCGCGGCCTCGGCCCGCACGGAACAGGTGCAGGTGACCGTCGAGCTGAGTTCAGTAAACCGCAAACAGCTCGATACGGTTGTGCGCCTGCCGCCGCAACTCGCGGCATTCGAGTCGCGCGTTCAAAAAATCATTCAGGAACAGATTTCACGCGGGCGGATCAGCGGAAACGTGCAGCTCGAAGCCGCGAACGGCGCCGCGACCATGCAGATCAACCAGCAGCGCGCCGAAGAAACCATCAGCAAACTGCGCACCGCAGCCAAAAAACTGAATCTGAAGGACGATTTGAGCGCTTCGCTGCTGCTGCAGATGCCCGGCCTGCTGAAAATGCAGACGACGGAGCAGTCGCCCGAAGAAATTTTCCAAACCTTGGAAAAAGCGCTGACCGCCGCGCTGAAAAAGCTTAATGCGATGCGGTTGCGCGAAGGCAAAGCGCTCGAAACCGATTTTCTGAAGCGGCTTGCGCTGCTGGAAGCCATGCTGGAGAAGATCAAGGCCCGCGCGCCGCAGATGGCTTCCAATGTCCGGAAGAAATTATTCCAGGGATTGGAAAATGCCGGACTGAAAAACGTCGCGGCGGATGAGCGGATCATCAAAGAGATCGCGCTGTTCGGCGAGCGAAGCGATATTTCGGAAGAGATCACGCGGCTGGCGAGTCACGTTCAGCAGTTTAAAAAAATGCTGCGCGGCGGCGATCCCGCCGGACGCTCGCTCGACTTTCTGTCGCAGGAACTTTTCCGCGAAATCAACACGATCGGTTCCAAAGCGAACGATCTGAAAATCACGGAGCAGGTGGTGGCGTTCAAAACCGAACTCGAACGCATCCGGGAGCAGATCCAGAATGTCGAGTAAGCAAAAACCGCTGCTGCTGGTTGTCTCTGCGCCATCCGGCGCCGGCAAATCATCGTTGTGCAACCGGCTGATCGAAAAATTTCCGCAGATGATTTACTCCATCTCCTGCACCACGCGCGCGCCGCGCGGCAACGAGCAGGATGGCGTGCATTACCACTTCCTTTCGGAAGAGGAATTCAGCGCACGCATTGCCCGCGGCGAGTTTCTGGAGCATGCGTTGGTGCACGGCAACCACTACGGCACGCTGAAGCAGACGGTATATGACGCATTAGCGCAGGGGCTTGATATCATTATGGATATTGATGTGCAGGGCGCGGAACAAATCCGCAGCGCCTGCGCGGCGATGCGCGATGATGATGCGATCAAACAGAGCTTCGTTGATATTTTCATCGCGCCGCCGTCGATGGAAGAATTACGACGCCGGTTGTGCGGTCGTTCGACCGACAGCGCCGAGGTGATCGAGAAAAGAATGCGCAACGCCGCGGATGAAATGAAGCATCAGTCGTACTATCAGCACACGATCATCAACGATATTTTTGAGAGAGCGGCGAACGAGCTCGCGGAAATTATCGCGCGTGAACACCACAACCGGTGGTAAATTTTTTTTACGATTTCCACAATCTCCAGTTGCAAGAAAAATTTTTAATCGTTATACCTTCGCTTGTACAGGGACAAGCTGACGTGAAGCAGCGGTAAAAAATTACGAGAGTTGCGGAAGTCAGCTGAGAGAAGGGTTAACCCAGTCAACAAGGAGACGAAAATGGCAGCTAAGAAAAAAGTGGCGAAGAAGGCCGTGAAAAAAGTAGCGAAGAAAGTCGCTAAAAAGGCCGTGAAAAAAGTCGCGAAGAAAAAAGTCGCGAAAAAGAAATAACGGCTTCGGCTGATTAGTTCTGATGCAGCCCCGGTCTTCCGGGGCTGCTTTTTTATCAAGTAGTTTTTCGTTTCCTTTAAAAAAATCACGGGCTATCCTCACGCCAATTTAACAGGAACAGGGCGCGCCGTATGAAATGTCCGAAGTGCGAGCATCGCGAAAACAAGGTCATCGACAGCCGTGAAGTGCGGGAGGGCGCATCCATCCGCCGCCGCCGCCTCTGCCTGAACTGCGGCCACCGTTTCACCACCTACGAAGAAGTGCTGCGCGCCGCCCTGCAGGTGATCAAGCGCGACGGCCGCCGCGAAGAGCTTTCCCGCGAAAAACTGATGCAAGGGATCGCCATCGCCTGCCAAAAACGGCCGATCAGCATCCAGCAGATCGAACAGATGACCAACAGCGTCATCACGCAGGTCGAGGCGGAGTTCGAACGCGAAGTTCCTTCCACCGCGCTCGGCACCAAAGTGATGGCCCTGCTCGAAAAACTCGACGAAGTGGCCTATGTGCGCTTCGCCTCGGTGTACCGCCGCTTCAAAGACGTCAACCAGTTCATGAACGAGGCCGAAAGGCTGATCGGACGCGAATGATCGATACGCACCAGAGCCGCCGGCTTGAAGAACGTCAGCTGTGGTCCGGCTATGTGCAGCAGCTTTTCCAAACTCTGGAAATCCA
>JBAXDG010000088.1:0-5423 GCA_037141075.1 Kiritimatiellales bacterium | reverse complement strand
AGTCTGCCGCCGCCGTAGGAGTTGCTGCTGTAGCGTCCCGGCAGGGCGAGAACAAACGTTTCAGCGCCGCGGACGCTCCGGTTTGCGGCGGAGTTGGCGTGAATGCTGATGAAAAGGTCGGCTCTAAGCGCAGCGGCTTTTCGACTGCGGGCGTCAAGGTCCAAGGCACGGTCGCTTTCACGGGTGAGTTCCACGTGGATGCCTCGCGCTTCGAGTTTTGCTTTGACCCGTTTGGCGACGTCGAGCGTAACCAGTTTTTCATGAACGTTGCGCGGACTGCTGGCGCCTTTATCGTCGCCACCGTGGCCGGGGTCGAGGACAACGGTGCGGGTTCCGGCGCTTTTTAAAAATTCTGCCGGGCGTGCTACCGGTTCGATGGTTTTGTTGAAGTCGGTTGTCTCGATAGCCCATTGCCAACCGACTTTGCGAACGGGTTCGCTGAGCGCGATGAGGGTTCCGTTGATCCAGACGCTGCGGGAATCGGTTTCGAATTCGATCTTGTTGTATTTGTTCTGTAAGCGGATGCGGTTTCTGGCTGGCTGAGAGGTTGTCATGGCGTAATAGGAGGCCAGGCTGGTCAGGGGGACATAACTTTTACCGCGCAAGGTAACGGTGCGGACGCCGGCAAAGGCGGTTGCGGCTGTAAAAAAGGTCATCAGACCGACAGTGAACAGCAGAGCGATTTTGTTCAGACGCATGAAATAACCTTTGAAGCGTGAGGGTTCATTTGTATAGTTCGGGAAACAGTTACCACGGACTAATTCATGAAGCGAGGCATATATCACTTTGAACAACCCCGGACGCTTCGGCTGAGTCTTTACCTTTTCCTTTTCCTGTCGGTGCTGGTCGGCGGCATGGTTGGATATCACCTGATCGAAGGCTGGCCGCTGAATGAATGTCTCTATATGACGGTGATCACCGTTTCAACGGTCGGGTTCGGCGAGGTGCATCCGCTTTCGCACAACGGCCGGCTATTTACGATGCTGCTCATTTTCTTCGGGGTGACGGCCGCGGCGCTGTCGCTGACGGCTATTTTTGAATATTTCATTCTGCGCGGGCTGAATAATCTTTTCGGGAGAAATAAAATGGACAAGCAAATTGAAAAACTCAACCGGCATATCATCATTTGCGGCTACGGCCGCACGGGCGAATACATTGTCCGCGATCTGCAGAAGATGCATAAGCCTTTTGTGGTGATCGAAAGCGATCCGGAGCGGATTAAACTGATGGATAAGGAGGGCGTGCTCTATATCACGGGGGATCCGTCGGATGACGATCAGCTCGAAGTCGCAGGCGTTACGCGGGCCGAAGCGCTGGTGGCTTCGCTGCCGAAGGATGCGGACAATCTTTTCTTAACGATCAACGCACGCAGCCTGAACCGCGATCTGCACATTATTGCGCGGGTTCAAGACGCCGACAACAGCCGCAAGCTGATCAAGGCCGGCGCAAATCAGGTGGTTTCGCCGTTTTCGACCGGCGCGGCCCGGATTGTTCAGTTGCTGACCCGCCCGTCGGCCGTGGATATGATCGAGCTGGTGACGCAGCACGAAAACCTCGAGATGGAGGTGTGCGAAATTCCGGTAGATGAGAAGAGCGACTTAGTCCGTAAAACGCTGGCCGAGTCGCGCGTCCGGCAGACCCTTGGATGCATGGTTTTTGCCATTAAGCGTCTGGACGGCGAAACGATATTCGACCCTGATCCGCAGATGCGGATTGAGTCTGGCGATGTGCTGCTGGCGATTAAGAAGCCGCGTCCGGCGGAGGCGTGATGAAAGCTCTGCTACTGGTTTGTCTCATTCTGCCGCTCATTTGCTGGCCGCAGGCGGACACCTTTTCCGTGATGACCTATAACCTGCATCAGTATGCTTTGACGGATCGCGATGACGGCGACGAACCAAATGATCCAAAGCCGGAAAATGCGCGGCGCGCGGCAGTTCTGTTAATCGCCAAAGAACATCCCGATGTGCTGACGGTGCAGGAAATGGGCGGCGCGGCGGTGTTTGCGCAGTTCCGGGACGATTTGCGCGCGGCCGGTCTGAAGTATCCGTATGCCGAACTGCTGGAATGCGGACGCAGGGACATCAATCTGGCGGTGCTGAGCCGCTTCCCGATTGTATCGGTTCAGAATCATACCAATGACTGGTACAGCATTGGCGAGGCCAGACTGCCTGTGGCGCGCGGGTTTCTGGATGTCGAACTTCAGGTTAATCCGAAGTACCGTTTCCGCCTGCTGACGGCGCACCTGAAATCGAAGGTTTATAATCCGCTGGGTCAGACCGAAATGCGCCGCAACGAGGCGCGACTGCTTAACAAAATCATCCGTGGAATTCTGGAGGAAAATCCGGATATCAACCTGCTGGTGGCCGGAGATCTCAATGACGATTACAACTCCGCTCCGTTGCGCGAAGTCAGCGGAAAGCGCGGTGGCCCGATGACCGATCTGCGTCCGGTTGATTCCGCCGGAGATGTGTGGACTTATTTTTACGCCGCGATCGACGGGTACAGCCGGTTCGACTATTTCTTCGTCAACAACGGAATGCTTGCGGAGGCGGTGCGAAAACAGACAAGGGTGGTGCGCGATCCGTTAACGTATGAAGCGTCCGACCATCGTCCCGTTGTTGCGGTGTTCCGTGCCGCCGATCAATAAGGTTTCTGGTCGCCGCTCAGGAGCATATAGCGCCGTTGCGAGGCGGAGCTGACCTTGTCGCTGATGGTGATCTGTTTTCCGCTTCCGCGCAGGCCGTTTGCCTGCGGAAGCGGTTTCCAGTCGGCGCGCGTGCCGGACGGGGCATCGGTATA
Organism: Kiritimatiellales bacterium; assembly: GCA_037141075.1. GTDB lineage: Bacteria > Verrucomicrobiota > Kiritimatiellia > Kiritimatiellales > Tichowtungiaceae > Tichowtungia. The sequence goes on along the minus strand of JBAXDG010000088.1, from coordinate 2,624 downwards.
ATAAATGGTGTAAGTCTGGTTGTTTAGTGCCTTCCAGGTGATGGCCATTTCGCCACTGGCGTAAGTGGTTGCCATCATGGGTGAAACGGGAAGCTCAATCGGCGCGGGTGCGGTGGCGCACCCGGCCAGTATGAGAGTCGTCAGCAGGATAAGCGTTTTATGCATTAGAACTTCCACCAGGATTTTTTGGGTTCCTGCGGGACGACAATTTCGGCAGCCGGAATTTCGGTCGTTGAAAACGGGTCGGCCTCAACCGCAGCCGCTGGTTTCATTTCCGGAGCCGCTTCAACTGCCGGCTCTATTTCAACCAACGGAGCCGGAACGATGACCGGTTCCGGTTTGAGTGAAGGAAGCGGCTCGACTGTCTGTGTCGGCGCGGCCGGTTCAGCGATTGGTGCCGGCTCTGTCGCCTTCTTAACAGGTTCTAACGCCTTAACAGGCTCGACGACCGGGGCTGCTGGCTTGACGTCCGGAGTTTTTTCGACCGGGGCTTCAGGCGCTTTGGCGGTGATATCGACAGCGGTCGCACCGGTCTCGGTTTTCTTCGGAGCGGCGGGCGCGGCAACGGGCGCTGCTGTTTCTATCACGACCGGCACAATAACCGGCGGCGGAAGCGTTTCGAGGTAGTGCCATTTATCCAGATCGATCGAGAAGTTGCGTTGTGCGCGTTTTTCGACCAGCACATCGCCGCGCAGGTTCCACCAGTGAACGTTCTCCAGTGTCGGATTGATCTGTTCGAGTTCGAAGCCGTAGCGCTTTGCAAACTGGTTCCAGTCGCGGAAGGAGAAATCGAAGGAAAGGCCCAGCAGGTGGAGCAGTGTGCGCGGGTCGGTGGAGGCAATGCGGGTGGCGCTTTCGCACCACATACTGTTCGGAATCACCGTGGCGGGAGCGGAAAATTTTTCGTTTTCCACTACAATGGCGCGTTTAGGCCGACTGGCAAAAAAAGTGCCGCTGGCATAGTCTTCGACCGATACGGCAACCCAGCTGTCGCCGTTCCATGCGTGGATCTTCAGAACGCCTTGCGTTAGCTGATAACTCACAATCATGACGGGATAGCGCCGGGAAATATCCTGCGCGATTTGAAGCGGAGTCACCTCGCGCGGCATGACCAGCATGGTGATGTCGTCACTTCCCCAGAACGCCTGAGCGGGCAGTGAGAGGACGGACAGAGCGACGGCAGTCAGCAGAACCAGTTTTTTCAGCATAATCGAACCCCTTTCCCTGAAAGATTAAGCGGTTGCAGCGGCGGGTGCAGGTGGCAGGCGTTGGCTGAGTTTGTCGTCAATCATCATTAAGGCCGCGCCGTTGTCACCGATCATTTTCAAGCGATCAACAATTTCTTTCACATTGGCCTCTTCCTCGACCTGCTCGGTAACGAACCATTGCAGGAAGACCTGCGTGGCATGATCTTTTTCCTCCACCGCGACATTCAGCAGCTCGTTAATGGATTCGGTTACAAAGCGCTCGTGTTTCTGGCTGGCCTCGAATGCGCCAAGCACAGAGCCGAAGTCCGCCGGCGGTTCATCAATTTTTAACAGGCGGGCTTCGCCGCCGTGCTGCATGATGTAATCGAACATTTTGGTCATGTGAATAACTTCTTCGTCGTACTGGATGCGGAACCAGTGTTCACATCCGGGCATATTGGTCTTGTTGCAATAGGCGGACATCGCAAGATAGAGATAAGCCGAGTAAAACTCCTTGTTGATCTGTGCGTTAATCGCTTTTTCCATTCTCTTTGTAATCATGGTTGCAACTCCCTTTGTTTGCAGGGATTCTAGCCCAACCATGCAGGCAGTCAAATCACAACCCATGAAAACAGCCGGACTTCGAAGGGCCGTCCGGGTGCGTCTTCTGCCGTGGTTTGCGAAGAATCGCCGTGATTTACCATGGCGCCGCAACCGCACGCCGTACCGCGTCTGGGTCGCCGAGATCATGCTTCAGCAGACCCGGGTCGATTCGGTCATTCCTTATTACCGCCACTGGATGAAAACCTTTCCGTCGTGGAAAGCTCTGGCCCGCGCTCCGCAAAGTGATGTGCTGAAATGCTGGGAAGGCCTTGGCTATTATTCCCGCGCCCGCAACCTGCACGCCGCAGCCAAAAGCATCGCTGACGAATACGGCGGCGATCTTTCCAGTATTTGGAAATCTGAACCGCGAATGAACGCAAATGAACGCGAAAAATCCCAAGCATTGGGAAAAGAAAAGAGCCGAAGCGGGCGAAGCCATGAAATGCAACTACGTTGCTTTCCGGGGATTGGAAACTACACGGCGGCGGCGATTGCGAGCCTGGCCTTTAATGAAGACGCGGCGGTGGTTGACGGCAACGTGATCCGCGTTCTGAGCCGCCTGTTCGCTTTCGGCGGCGACACGAAGTCGGCGGCAGGCAAAAAAAAGATGCAGGCGTGGGCCGATGAACTGCTGGTAAAAGGGCTTGCCGGAGAATTTAATGAAGCGATGATGGAACTCGGCGCGCTGGTCTGTCTGCCGAAAAACCCGAAATGCGCGGAGTGTCCGTTGCAAAAAGTCTGCGCCGCCTTTGCAAAAGGTTCTTCGGCCAAGTTTCCCGTCATGGAGAAAAAGGCGAAAGTGCCGCACATCGTTGTTGGCGCGGCCGTGACGAT
>JBAXDG010000087.1:0-5494 GCA_037141075.1 Kiritimatiellales bacterium | reverse complement strand
AAAGCCGATGCCCATGTTGAAGACGCGGTACATTTCTTCGTGATCCACTTTGCCGACTTCTTCGATGAACTGGTAAATCGCGGGCGTTTTCCACGTTGAGCGGTCGAAGACGGCATCGACGGTTTTGGGTAGAACTCGCGGAACGTTGTCGACGAGTCCTCCGCCGGTGATGTGCGCCATGCCATGCACCTGAATTTTGTTCATCAGGGCAACGACGGGTTTGAGATAGCTCTGGTGGACGGCCAGCAGAACCTTTTCGAAGGTGAGTTTGGTGCCGGGAACGAGGTCGCTCAGTTTTTTACCGGCGGTTTCAAAGATGACTTTGCGGGCCAGCGAGTAGCCGTTGGTTTGCAGTCCGGTGGAGGGCAGACCGATGATGACGTCGCCTTTGCGGATGGTTTTGCCGGTGATGACTTTTTTCTTTTCGACCTGACCGACGATGGTGCCGACGAGGTCGTATTCGCCTTTAGGATATAGACCGGGCATTTCGGCGGTTTCACCGCCGAGCAGCGAGCATCCGTTTTCACGGCAGGCCTGGCAGAGACCGGCAATAACGTCTTCGAAGATTTTGCCGGAGAGGGCGGCGGTGCCGAGGTAGTCGAGGAAGAAGAGCGGGGTGGCGCCCTGCACGAGGATGTCGTTGACGCAGTGGTTGATGAGATCCTGTCCGACGGTGGTGTGTTTGCCGGCCATGTGAGCGACCTTGAGCTTGGTGCCGACGCCGTCGGCGCTGGCGACGAGGAGAAATTCTTTGCCGGGCGACTGGAAGAGTCCGCCGAAGGAACCGATTTCGCTGACGACGCCTTTAATATTGGTCGATTTGACGTTCTTTTTGATCCGCTGAAGAGAGTTCATCATGACGTCGATATCGACGCCAGCCTGTGCGTATGCGCTTTTCTTTGCTGCCATAAATTTCTCCGGGTTGGAAGGCGCACAATGTAGCACGGCGGGCGAAGCGGACAATAGAAAAAGGGTTCCAAAAGTTGGAATGGGCGCACGAAGGATCCGACGGCCGGAAAAAGGCCGGATAATTTTTCCAATGTTTGTAAAAATGCGCTTTTCAACGGGGGGTGCAGGACGTAAAACCAGTCCGCTTTTCAAGCTGAAGGAGAATGCAAGTGACAGAAAACGGAAAATGGACGTCCGTCCAATCAACGGAGCTTTACGGCGTTGACAGCTGGGGCGCTGGATATTTCAGCATCTCGGAAAAAGGCGAAGTGTCGGTTCATCCGGACGGCCCCGGCGGCGCGTCGGTCAGCCTGTACGATGTGGCGTGCGGCATTCAGGAGCGCGGGTTCGATCTTCCGGTGCTGGTGCGCCTGAGCGACATCCTTGATGCGCGGATCAAGCAGCTCCACGAAAGCTTTGCCAAGGCGATTTCTGAATACAACTATCAGGGAAGCTATCGCGGCGTTTATCCGATCAAGGTCAATCAGCAGCAGCAGGTGGTCGAGGAAATTTGCGTATTCGGCGCGCGGTACCATCACGGCCTCGAAGCCGGCAGTAAGGCCGAGCTGATTGCCGCCATGTCGTTTCTGCAGGATCCTGAAGCCTACCTCATCTGCAACGGGTACAAGGACGAGGAGTTTATCGACCTTGGTCTCTATGCGCTCAAGATGGGACTGCGTTGCGTATTTGTGATCGAAATGCCCTCGGAGCTCGAACTGATTCTCGAACGCTCCAAAGTGCTCGGTGTCATGCCGATCCTCGGTATTCGCATGAAACTTTCCACACAGGCCAGCGGCCACTGGACCGAGTCGGGCGGCGAGCGCAGCGTCTTCGGCCTCAACACTGCACAGGTGATTGATGTGGTCGACCGCCTCCGCAAAGAGAACATGCTCGACTGTCTAAAACTGCTGCACTACCACCTCGGCTCGCAGATCCCCAACATTCGCGATATCCGCGAAGCCATTAAAGAAGGTTGCCGCATTTATGCCGGACTGGTCGAAGAAGGCGCGCCGATGGGGGTGCTCAACCTGGGCGGCGGGCTGGCAGTTGACTACGACGGCTCGCACACCAACTTTACCAGCAGCTGTAATTACACCACGGCCGAATATTGCGCCGCCGTCATCGAAGAAGTGATGAGCATTCTGGATGAGAGCGGCACGACGCATCCCGTCATCATTACGGAATCAGGCCGCGCCACCGTTGCCTATTACTCCATTCTGCTTTTCAACGTGCTGGATGTCAGCCGCTTCGAAACTCACGCGCTGCCCGAGAAACTGCCAGAGGATGCCCACGAACTGCTGATCAACCTGATGGCTGCTTATACGTCGCTGACGGCTAAAAACGTGCAGGAGTGCTACCACGACGCCGTTTATTACCGCGACGAAATTCACGAGATGTTCAAGCGCGGCGGCTTCACGTTGCGCGACCGTGCGCTGGCCGGGCAGATCTACTGGCATATTCTCACCCGCATCGCCGGATTGATCCGCGGCATGCGCTATGTGCCCGATGAATTCGAACATCTCAACAACGCGCTGGCCGATGTCTATTACGGCAACTTCAGTCTCTTCCAGTCGCTGCCCGACTCGTGGGCGATCGACCAGCTCTTTCCGATCCTGCCGATCCACCGCCTTAATGAGAGGCCGACGCAGGAAGGCATTCTCGCCGACATCACCTGTGACTGCGATGGCAAGATCGATCACTTCATCGACCTGCGAGACGTCAAACGCACACTGCCGCTGCACACGGTGAAAGACAACGAGGACTATATCCTCGGCGTGTTCCTCGTCGGCGCCTATCAGGAAACGCTTGGCGACCTGCACAACCTGCTCGGCGACACCAACGTCGTCAGCGTCCGCATTGATGCCGACGGGCAGGTGCACTATGCCCGCGAAATCGAAGGCGATTCCGTGGCCGACGTGCTTACCTATGTTGAGTATGAGCCGAAAGAAATGGTGCGTCGCGTGCGTGAAATGTCCGAAAACGCCGTGAAGGCCGGGCGGATGAGCGCCAAAGAGCGCCGCGCCGTCATGGACGCCTACGAAAACGGTCTGCGCGGCTACACCTACTTCGAACGGGAAAACTAATTTCCGCCCGGTGGGGTCACTGGGCCGACAGAGCGTTCTGTAATATAAGCTCGTTCCATGATTTCTTCAGATGTCATCATTATCGGCGGCGGCGCGGCGGGAATGTTCGCCGCCACAGTGCTGGCCGAAGAGGCGCCGGAGTTAAAAGTTCTTGTGCTGGAAAAAGGGGCGAAGCCGCTGGCGAAGGTGCGCGTTTCCGGCGGCGGACGCTGCAATCTGACGCATCAATGCTCTGACATCCGCGAGTTTGTCAAAAACTATCCGCGCGGCGGCGCGGAGCTGATCGGCCCGTTCCACCGTTTCGGCCCCGCTGAAACGGTGGCGTGGTTTGAGTCACACGGTGTTCCGCTGGTGACGCTTGATGACGGCTGTGTTTTCCCACAGTCGGATACCTCAGAGGATGTCATCAATGCTCTACTCAAAAGCGGAGTGGACGTTCGAACGAACTTGGAAGTGTCCAAGGTTTGGAAGTTCGACGGCGGATTCAACGTCAAGCTGGCGAACGGGGAGCAGCTTGCCTGCAAAAAACTTTTGGTGGCGACCGGCGGCGGAACGTTTGTTGAAGGCCTCGGCCATACGATCGAGCCGTGCGTTCCATCGCTTTTCACTTTCAAGACATCGGATAAAGATTTTACCGCGCTGGCGGGAATTGTGGTTGAGGATGTCCGCGTCAGCGCGCCGGGGCTGAAGGCCGAAGGCGCGTTGCTGATTACGCACGGCGGCGTGAGCGGTCCGGCGGTTTTGTGTCTTTCATCGTTCGGCGCGCGGACACTGGCGGAAACGAATTACCGCTTCGACATGAAGATCAATTGGCTGCCTGAACAGAGCGAGGAAAAGGTTTTCCAAACCTTGGAAAAATTCCGCGCCGCTTCACCGCGTAAGCAGGTTGGAACGTGGTCGCCGGTCGGCCTTTCTTCCAGACTTTGGAAACTGCTGGTGGCCCGCGCCGGTGTGGACGAAACACGGGAGTGGGGCGCGTGTCCGTTGAAGGCGCTACGGCATATCGCGGCGCAGGTCAGCGGATTCATTCTTCCAATCACTGGAAAAAATCCGCACCGCGAGGAGTTTGTCACTTGCGGCGGAGTTCGTTTGAAGGAAGTGAATTTCCAAACATTGGAAAGTCGTCTTGTTCCCGGCCTTTATTTTGCGGGCGAGGTGCTCGATATCGACGCGCTGACCGGCGGATTCAATCTACAAGCCGCCTGGACAACCGGCTATCTGGCTGCACAGTCAATTGTCGCGGGCTGATCTGCTCAGGGAATGCTGTATTCTTTTTTCATCCAGTCGAGGGCTTCGTCGGCCAGCGGTTGCGGCATGACCGCTATAGAGCCTTCGTAGATTCCGACGTGGCTTTTCGGAATATGGTCGATAATGAATTGTCCCTGAAAGAGCATGTTGTCACGGTCGCGGTCGCCGAGCAGTACATAGGAGCAAAGCTTCGGATTTTTGCTGAGGAAATCCATGGAAATACCGGCTTTTTCAAAGCCGCGGAAGTCGGGGTCCTGGAGGATAATTCCGGCGACCGGGCGCAGAGTGGCAAAAATGGCGGACGGAACTCTGCCGACGATGAAGATTTGATCTTTGGCTATCCGGAACCGACCGGTTGCATCGTCGAACGCGGCCAGAAAGTTTCCATTCATCGCCTTGCCGACTTGCTGTTGCGGGGCCTCGTGCAGGATCACGACAAGCCATTTTTCTTTATGGACGCGCTCTTTGACGCTGCCCCAGAGCACGGACGACTCCAGAAAAAGACATTTATAACGCCGGCTGTCCGATTCGTGATAGCCCGGCGGGATGTAAACATCATATCCGTATATTCCCAGCGCGGGGCGGATGGATTCCGGAAGAGTTCCCCAGTTTTCGGTCTTATTGTACATGCATTCGATCTGGATGACATGGTCTTCGGGATAGAGCAGTTTTTGTTTTTCCAGTTCCGCCTGCTTTACCGCCTGAAACTCTTTGACTTTGATTGCACGTTCTTCGGCCTGCTGCACATTGGCCTGTGAAAGATTGGCTTTAATCACCACGCCGTTCTGCAGAGTGACCGTCCCCGTTTTGAACACGAGGATTTCTTTTCCATCGCGCTGCATGGCTCCGGACGGTTCACCCAGTTCCGCAAGGACCGCGGCACGAGCCTCTCCTTTTTCGATGGCTTCGGCTGGCAGGCGGACTAAAAGAAGTCCGAGAAACAGGAACTTTTTCATGTTCGGAAGCCTACCGGACGGATTTGGAAAAGACAATCCGCGAACGGTTGACTTCCAGCGGCGGATTGCTTACAAGCCAAACATCAATATGAAATCTATCCTTTTGCCCATTTTTATACTGTTTCTAATGCTGGTTTGCGGTTGCTGTAACTTTTATCAACTGGCAGGAAATGGACCCGATTCAAGATCGGAGTGGACGGACTGCCTGCCTGATGCGACCACTCAGCAGATGGATGAAATCCGGGTGGAGGCCGCGAC
>JBAXDG010000086.1:0-5580 GCA_037141075.1 Kiritimatiellales bacterium | reverse complement strand
GGCCGGTAACGGTCCGGGCGCTGGTTGATGCGCTGGGTTCGCCTCAGGCGGTGTTCGACCCGGAACTGTCCGACCTTCGGATGGTGAAGCGGGTGGGCGATAAACTTTCAGAAGCTATTTTGACTCGGCGCACGCAGGTTGATCCGCAGGCGGAAATCGAAAACGCCGTAGCGCTGGGTGTCCGCATCATTACGCCGCTCGACGACGAATATCCGTCCGCGCTGAAGACCATTCATGACCCGCCGCTGGCGCTGTATGTGCGCGGAAAAATTGAACCGCGCGACCGCCATGCGCTGGGAATCGTCGGTTCACGCCAGTGTACGAGCTACGGGATCAGCACGGCTGACCGATTGGCTTACCAGTTAGCACAGACCGGCTTTACGGTGGTGAGTGGTCTCGCCCGCGGTATTGATACAGCGGCGCACGAAGGCGCACTTAAAGGTAAAGGACGTACGATTGCTGTACTCGGCGCGGCCATTGATCAGCTCTATCCTCCGGAGAACGCAGAGCTGGCCGACGCCATCGCCGGAAGCGGCGCGGTCATCAGCGAATATCCGCTCGGACGGCCTGCTGACCGGCAGACTTTTCCATACCGCAACCGGATTATCAGCGGTCTTTCTATGGGCGTGATCGTGGTCGAAGCCGGTTTTAAAAGCGGCTCGCTGCACACCTCCGACGCCGCCATGGAACAGGGCCGGAGCGTCTTCGCCGTGCCGGGCCGGATCGACTCTCCGGCGTCCAAAGGAACCAACCACCTGATAAAAAACGGGGCGAAATTGGTGGACAACGTCGGCGATATATTAGAAGAGTTCGAACTTTTGGTGCCTCCGGGACAGTTTGAAAAACCACTTAACGCTCCCTCGGCGCGGCCGGAAGTGCCTCTGTCGGAAGAAGAACAGGCGCTGGTGAAAGCCCTCTGGGAAGAGGCATTGGATGTGGACAGTCTAGCCCGCGCCGCCGGGCTGCCGAGCTCCAAAGTGAGCGCTCTGCTCATCGGGCTCGAAATGAAGCGCGTGGTGAAAATGCTGCCGGGTCGCGTGGTCGAACTGGCCGAAGATTTGAGAAACTGAGGAATTTAAATTATGAAACTAGTGATCGTAGAATCTCCCGCAAAAGCAAAAACCATCAACAAGTATCTGGGCGAGGACTATATTGTCAAAGCCTCAATGGGCCACGTGCGCGACCTGCCGCCGAAGAAGCTCGGCGTGGATGTTGAAAAAGGATTCGAGCCGGAATATGTCAATACGACCGGCCGCGCCAAAGTGATCACCGAGCTGAAGGCCGCCGCCAAGAAGTGCGACGAAGTGATTCTGGCGCCCGACCCGGACCGCGAAGGGGAGGCGATCGCCTGGCATCTTTTCGAACTGCTGAAGGGAATTGTTCCGCCGGAAAAATTCAGCCGCGTTACCTATAACGAAATCACCAAGCCGGCGATCAAAGAGGCGTTTTCCAAGCCCGGCGTGATTGATATGAACCGCGTCAACTCGCAGCAGGCGCGCCGTGTGCTTGACCGGCTGGTCGGCTTTAAAGTGAGTCCGCTGCTTTGGCGGCAGATCAAGGGCGGTGTCAGCGCGGGCCGCGTGCAGTCGGTCGCGCTTCGTCTGGTTTGTGAGCGGGAAAACGAAATTAAAAATTTCAATCCCGAAGAATACTGGGTGCTCGGCGCCAACGTGCGCAAGCTGATCAATCCGCGCGATCCGTTTGCTGTCAAGCTGGCGCAGATCAACGGCGAAAAGGCCGAAATCAAAGGCGGCGAGCAGGCGCAGAAAATCCGCGCCGAGCTCGAAGCGAGCGCCTTGCACGTTGCACGGATTATCGAAAAAGAAGTTCAGCGCAAAGCGCGCGCGCCGTTCATCACCAGTTCGCTTCAGCAGGCGGCGTCCAGTTTTTGCGGTTTTTCTCCGGCTCGCGCAATGAGCATCGCGCAGGCCCTTTACGAAAACGGGTTGATCACCTACATGCGAACCGACTCATTCAATATCGCCAAGAGCGCACAGGAAGCTTGCTTTGCATTTGTAACCGCAGAATACGGCGCGGACTATCTTCCCGAGAAGCCGAATTTCTACAAGAGCCGCGGCAATGCGCAGGAAGCGCACGAAGCGATCCGTCCGACCGATGTGACTCAAACGCCGCAGAGCCTTACCAATCTTAAGCCGGAAGAGCAGAAGCTCTATAAACTGATCTGGGAACGTTTTGTAGCCAGTCAGATGGTGCCTTCGCGCATCGCCCGCCGCACCGCCGAAATCGAAACCAGCGGCACCAATGTTTATCTCTTCCGCGCCACGTCTTCGGAAATTGTTTTCCCTGGCTACATGCGTGCCAGCGGAATCGAAAAAGCCGCCGATAAGAAAAACGAGGACGACGAGGAAGAAAACGAAGAAGTGAAACTTCCGCCGCTGACCGAAGGCGAAAAGCTCGACTGCATCGAATGGCTCGGCGAGCAGAAATTCACCAAGCCGCCGGCGCGCTACAGCGAGTCGGCATTGATTAAAGCACTTGAAGAAAACGGCGTCGGTCGGCCGAGCACCTATGCGCAGACACTGGCGACACTCGATAAGCGCGAATACGTCACCAAAGAAAAACGTTCACTGGCGCCAACCGAGGCCGGAATGCGCGTATGTGATTTTCTCGTCAAAGCGCTCGACCCGCTCTTCAACGTCAAGTTCACGGCGGAGATGGAAGAAAAGCTCGACCGGATCGAAGACGGTTCCGTTGAGTGGGCCGACATGATGCAGAAGTTTTACACCCAGTTTCTTGAATGGCTCGAAGGTGCAAAAGATATGGCCAAGCCCGAAGAAACCCAGAATGTTCTCGCGGCGCTGGAGCAGGTTAAAAAATGGGCTGATCCGGTCAAACGCGGACGCCGCACCTACGACGACAGCGAAACGGTGCAGTCGGTACGCGAAAAATTCGCGACGGACGGACAAATCACGACCCGGCAGCAGCAGATGCTTCATAATCTGGCCTGCAAATACATCGAACAAATCGGCAGCGAACAGATCAGCGGGCTTAAGCTCGAAAAACCTGAAGCAGCTTCCGCCGCAACCGTCCGCAAACTGGAGTTGCTGGAAAAGATCGAGTTCGGCGAGGCGCGCAAGGTAGGGAAGAAAACCTACGACGATAAAAAATTCTGCGAATCGTTGCGCCAGCAGGTGCAGGGCGGACGCAACCTCAGCGAGCGGCAGCTGGCCGCGCTCGACTCCGTGCTGACAAAATATTCTGAACAGATTGCGGACTTTGAAGCGATCAAAGGCAGTCTCGACATGGCCGCCAAGCCCGCGACCGCGGATTCCGGTGTTACCGGAGCTCTGCTCGATCTGATGAAAAATGTCCAGACGTGGAATCCACCGGTCATGCGCGGGAAACGCGAGTTCAACGATAAGAACTTCTACGAATCGCTGTTTGGTCAGTTTGGCACTAAGGGTGCTCTTTCTGAAAAACAGGTCGCCGCGCTTAAGAAAATTGTCGCCCGCTACGCCGCCCAGATTCCGGATTTCGACGCAATCCGCGAGCAGTACGGTCTTCCCGAACCGAAAGCGAAAAAGTAGACTTCGCCGCGATGAAAGAAATCGCAGATCCCTGTGTGGGGCATTTTGTTAAATACCTGCAAGGGGAGAAAAACGCCTCGGAGCATACGGTCAGCAATTACCTGATCGATATCCGGCAGTTCATCGAACTGATCTGGGGCGAAGAGGCCAAGCCGCCGTATAACTGGAAAGAGGCCGACCGCCTTTCCGCCCGCAAGTTTCTCGTCTTTTTCCAGAAGCTGGAAATGGAGCCCACGACGACGGGCCGTAAGCTGTCGGCGCTGCGTTCGTTTTATAAATTTCTGGTGCGCGAGGAATATGTGCCGCTCAATCCGTTCAGCGGACTGCACCTGCCGAAGAAGGGTAGTTATCTGCCCGCGGTTCTTTCAGTGAATGAAATCGAGCAGTTGCTGGCGGCACCGCACGCCATGGCGGCGGCGGAAACGCCGACCGGTCTGTTTCAGGAATATATTCCGGTGCGCGATACCGCCATTCTCGAAGTGCTCTACAGCACCGGCATGCGTATCGGCGAACTGGTGACGATGACTGAATCCCGGATTGATATTCTTTCCGGCATTGTCAGTGTGCTCGGCAAAGGCAAAAAGGAACGGCTTTGTCCGCTCGGTCGTCCTGCGGAGCGGGCCCTGCAGAATGCGCTTTCTATGCGTTCCGATGTTTGGAATTCCCTCGGTATGAAGGGCGACCCCAGGAAAGTGATTTTTCTGAATAAACACGGCGGGCCGCTCACAGCTCGTTCCATTGAACGGATGCTGAAGACGTACGTTGGGTATTGTGGTCTCAAACCGACCATTTCGCCGCACGCCTTGCGCCACAGTTTTGCCACGCATTTGCTGGATAACGGTGCCGACCTGCGCAGTGTGCAGGAACTGCTCGGCCACGCCAGTCTCTCGACCACCCAGATTTATACCCATGTTTCCGTTGAAAAACTGAAGCGGGTCTATGAAGAAGCGCATCCGAGGGCGTAGGGGAAACGATGAAATATGAAAGATGAACGCTGAAAAAGGTTTTCTTCCAACCTTTGGAAATTGAATATTGAGAATTGAATATTGAGCCTTGAACGGGAACACTCCGTCGATGATTTGGATTTTATATAACCTGTTTTTTCCGGTCGCTTTTGTATTTCTGCTGCCGAAGTTTATCTCGCGCATGGCGCAGCGTGGCGGCTACCGGCGTCACTTTGAACAGCGCGTCGGCATCTACGGGCGCAACACCGCGGCTAAACTGGCTGAAGGGCGTCACATCTGGATTCACGCCGTCAGCGTTGGCGAGCTGTTTGTGGCACTACGCTTTATCGAGGAGTGCCGCAAGGAGCATCCCGAGGCGCTGTTTGTGCTGAGCACCAACACATCGACCGGCCACGCGTTGGCTGAAAAGAAAATGGATCGCCGTGATGTGCTGATCTATTTTCCGGTCGATCTGCCGTTGGTCATGCATCGCGTTTTCAACCAAATCAAGCCGCTTAAGCTGATTCTGGTCGAGTGTGAGTTCTGGCCGAACATGGTGCGGCAGGCGCATCGGCGCGGTATTCCGGTGGCGCTGATCAACGGACGCATTTCCGATTCCTCGTTCAAAGGCTATATGCGCTTGCGGCCTTTTACGCGCCGTCTGCTTGAAATGATCAATCCGGTCTGCATGCAGGGGCGGCAGGATGCGGAACGGATTCTGGCGCTGGGCGCGCGGCCGGAAACGGTGAAGACACTCGGCACCGCCAAGTATGATCTGCCGCCGCCCGCCGCTGATGCGAATGCAAAAGCGCGAGCGATACTCAGACAGCTTTTTGTTCCGGAGAACGCGCTCATCCTGCTTGGCGGTTCGACCTGGCCCGGCGAAGAGGAGGCACTCTGCCAGATTTATAAAAATCTACGCCCGCAGTATCCTGAACTTTTCCTCGTGCTGGTGCCGCGCCACGCCGAGCGCCGCGACGACGTGGTTAAAACGATTGAGGCGCAGGGGCTTTCGTATGCGTTGCGCAGTCAAATGGACAACGGCGCGGCAAAGCCCGATGTTCTGGTTGTAGATACGACCGGTGAGC
>JBAXDG010000085.1:0-5613 GCA_037141075.1 Kiritimatiellales bacterium | reverse complement strand
AGACCGTGCAGATCACCGTGCTGGCCATTCTCTCCTACGCACTGATCACTCTGCTGATGTCGCAGAATCTTCTGGTGCGATATCCAGCTGACGCTCCTGCACAAAACCTGATCGACATCTCCGGCGCCATGGCGTTGCGCATCGCTATTTTTATTTTCTTTGGCATCGCCAGTGCCTACGTCTCACGTCGGTGCGACTACATCAGTAAAAAGGAAAGGCTGTTCCGCGACATGGCTAAGGTCATTTTTGAAAACGTAAAGACCGGACTGTTGCTGCTCGATAACGACGACCGAATCCTAATGGCCAATGACCGCGCCTGCGTCCTGCTGGGTCACGATGAAACGGACCTTCTCAGAAAAACACTGGCCTCCATCCATTTGAACCCCTCAGAAATCAAAGGCGGAGATGCCGACCTGCGGGGAGCCTCTGACTATTTCCGCCGCGCCGACGGCTCCATATTTCCGGTAAGCATCGAAGATGCGCGCCTGACCCTGCCCGCCGAAACCGTTCCGTATGCCCACGCGACGGCAGACGGAATGGTGGACACCCGTATTCTTAATTTCAACGACATCTCGCATTTCCTGCGCCTCCAAAGTCAGACTCGCCAGCTCGAACGCATCAAGGTTGCCGCCAATATGGCCAAGGAAATGGCTCACCAGATCCGTACGCCGCTCACCGGCATCTCCGGCGCAGTTCAGCTTCTCCAGCTCAATCTCAAGAACGGCACCGACAACGAGACATCCATCGCCAAAGAGCGTGAGGAGTTTTGCCATCAAATTGTCATGGAATCTATTCGTATGGATAAAGTCGTGCAGAACTTTCTCGATCATGCTGAGTTTTCACCGAAAGATGTCCGCGATCTGATTCAAATGGATATTGATCAGGAAGCCAAACGGCCGTGACCGCCAAAGGTGTCGGAAAACAGGAGTCTGTCATCAGAGTTCTCCAATACTCCCTCATTCCTTCCATTTACCTATAGACGAGCATTCTCGAAAATGATAATTTGACTGCGTTTTCAAGAATAAGGACGGAATGGGCTATGTTACGGATACTTATCGTAGACGATGAACCGACCATTTTAAACCTGCTCAACAAGATACTCATCGGGCAGGGTTACGATACCACGCCTGCCAGCAATGGCGAAAAAGCACTGCAACTTCTTCAGACCGAAAAGTTCGATCTGATGATTTCTGACATCAACATGACCCCGATCAACGGCATGGAGTTGCTCCGTAAAGCCGCCGAATTCTGGCCTGACATGGGAGTGGTCATGCTCACCGCCTACGGCACAGTCGCCACGGCTGTCGAAGCCATGAAAGAAGGCGCGTTTGATTACATCACCAAGCCTTTCAAGCTCGATGAGCTGGTGCTGACCGTTCAGCGCGCCCTCGAATATCATAACGCCATCACCGAGAACAAAAGTCTCAAGGCGCGCCTTGAGCATAGGGAACAGCTTGAGGGCATTGTGGCCGAAAGTCCCGGCATGCGCAAAGTATGCCAAATGATCGAACGGGTGGCTCCCACCTCCACCACGGTGCTGATTTACGGCGAAAGCGGAACCGGCAAGGAACTGGTCGCCCGGGCTCTGCACCGTTACAGCCCGCGCAAAGACGCAACCTTCATGGCCATCAACTGCGCCGCCCTGCCCGCCCAGTTGATGGAATCCGAAATGTTCGGCTATGTCAAAGGGGCCTTCACCGGAGCCGGAGCCACCAAAACGGGACTCTTTGAAACGGCACACGGCGGCACTCTTTTTCTGGACGAAATCAGCGCCATGCCGATTGAAATCCAGTCCAAACTACTGCGCGTACTGCAAGACAAGAAAATCCGCAAAGTCGGCGGCTCCGACCATACGGAAGTGGATGTGCGAATCATTGCCGCTTCTAACGAAAAACTTGAAAATCTCATTGCGCAGGGCAAATTCCGCGAAGACCTCTACTACCGCCTCAGCGTCATCAGCATCGACATTCCGCCGTTACGCAACCGGACGGAAGACATCCTGCCGCTGGTTGACCACATTATGCGCCGCGAGCTCGGTTCCGGCACCGAGCTTCCGCTCATTGACCATGAAACGCAGGACATTCTCGATAATTACAATTGGCCCGGCAACGTGCGCGAACTGGAAAATTCCATCCAGCACGCCCTTACCTTTGCACAGCAAGGAACCATTACCAAAGACACCCTTCCCGCCAAAATCGTCAATACCGTCGAAGAAGGGCTTAAATCCGGCGTGATCTCCAGCCGCCACGATCTGTTCAAAGGCAAATCGCTCAAAGCGTTCCTGCACGACAAAGAAAAAGAGTTTCTCCAGCGAACGATTGAGAACCTGAACGGCGACAAGGAAAAAGCGGCCAGTGAGCTGGGAATCAGTCTGGCCACCCTTTACCGCAAACTTCCGGCAGATTTGAAAAAATAGATAATTATTCCATACGCATTTTGAGAATTCTCAAAAACAAGATGTGTTTTAAAGGTCGGGAAAATCCCCACAATATTTTCAGGATTAAATGTAGTGCATCTGTAAGATGTTTTTATAGAGTGATTTGCAATAATATCTGACTGATAACAGATTGACCGTTAAGTCGTAAGTAATTTTTGGCACAGAGACTGCTTAATATATGCATTGGATTTTAAACCGGTACACAACACAAACAGCCTGAAGTCACAAGAAACGGAAAACCGGCCAAAAAAGACAAAAACCAAAACAAAAATAAAAGGTAAATAAAAATGAAAAAAATGAATAAAAAAGGGTTCACCCTCGTTGAAATCATGATCGTGGTAGCGATTATCGGTCTGTTGGCCGCTATCGGTATCCCGTCCATCATCGGCGCCTACCAGAATGCACAGTTAAAGAGTGCGGCCCGGAACGTCGCAGAAATCGAAAAAGCCAAAGGCGTTATCACCCTGCCGTTGGGCTCTGTTACTGGTGCCGCAGGAATAGTTCCCGACCAGACTGCGGCCACTCTGACAGCGGATGAGTCTGTTGCGCTGGCAAAGGCCTTGCGTATTACTCCGGAAACCGCAGACGGAATCATAGCCCAATTGAAACTGCCTGAAAAGACATTGAGCCTCGGTGGCTGGTCAGTAAAAGCCGGCTACACCGCCGCCGTCCAATAATGCATAGTTTGCTTCACAAAAATCCCTGAGGGTTATTCCTCAGGGATTTTTTTTATCTCTGTAAGAATCGTCATGATTCCGCGCCACCGCTCGCCAGCGGGATCGGAATCCGGCAGTTTTAAAATGGCTTCCAAATCCGCCGCACCTTCGGTTATGGATCCTCTTCCCAGATAGCGCGCTTTCAGCGCCAGTGTTTTGAACGGGGCGACCATCCGGCCATCAATCGCCGCCAAATAATCCGGCTGAAAAGCGCCTTATAAAATATTCCACCGCTTTTTCATACGCCTGACGGCTCATCAATGCCTTCCCCATGCTGTTACAGGACTGTGCGTTGTTTTCATCTTGCGCAAAGGCGTGATGCCAAAGAGCCAGATCGCCGCGCCAGACAGTGGAATAAACAAAGGTTTGCATACCGAGTACAAACAGCAGCGCCGCCACTGCATAACGCCGACGATTTTCTTTCAAAAATGCCAGACACAGCAAATAAACCAGCACGGCATGCAACAGCAAATTAGCCGCATGCCAGCCCTGCGGATTCATGCCCCACATCTTGTAATCCAGTGCGCAGCTCAGCCAGCTCAACGGCTGCCAGCGGCCTAAGAACAGTCGTACACATCCACCGCCAATGAGACGGGCTTACGCCGCGATAGTAGGGATTTTCGACAAATAGCGTCCGATCCTCCCAATTCAAAAATTCACCCTGCAGAACTGGAAGAAAAAAGATGCGAACGCTCGCCGCAAGCAAAAGCGCCCAAGGGAACCATTTTGAGTTCAATTTCACGGAAGCTGTTTTAATACCCAGCATCAAATCCAACCAGTCCATTTTTTACTGTGCACACGGCACGAACTGTGCTTCTAATATGTCCGCTGATCTGCAACGGAGACCCATTCATGAAAAAAGCGTTTACCCTCATTGAAATGCTGATCGTCGTGGCCATTATCGGCTTGCTGGCGGCTATTGGAATTCCCTCCTTCACTAATGCCCGGAAAAGTTCGGAGACCAACATAAAGGCGATTAATGTATCCTCCGTCAACGCCGCCAAAGAGCAGTGGGCCGTTATTGAAAATAAGGCGGCGGGAACAGCCGTGGTCTGGACCAATATCGCGGCCTACATTGGCAACAGCATCACCAATCAGGCAGGGCTGAACGTCGGAAGCGGCAGCGGCAGCACGATCACCCTGAATCCGGTCGGCACCAGCGCAACGTATTGATTTTTCCAAAGAGTTTGAAAAATCAACTCCGACAGGTTTCCATAACACTGCGGATACCGTTCAGCAGTTCGCTACTCTGGAACGGCTTCCTGACAAAATCGGTGTAAGGATGCTGACCAAAGCGTTCCATTACCTGCTCGCGCGAGTAACCGCTCATGAAGAGCACCGGCACCTTAGGGTTGATGTGCCGGATGCGCTCTGTCGCTTCCAGTCCGTTCAGGCGCGGCATATTCAGATCCATGAGCAGCAGGGTGATTTCAGCGGCATTCCCGGTGTAAAGATCAACCGCATCAAACCCGTCAGCGGCAGTGATTACGCGGAAACCGAACCGCTGCAGCAGAGCTGAGGCAATATTGCGGATAGCCTTTTCGTCGTCGGCCACCAGCGCAGTGCCGAAACCTCGCCATTCACTGCCCGCCGCTTGCGCAACTTCACCGCCCTCATCCCCGGCTTCCTCTTCTGCCGGGAAATAGACAAGGAACACGGAACCGCGCCCCGGCTGACTTTTGACTTCCACGGCTCCGTTGTGCCGCTGTACCACGTTGAGCAGCGAGGCCAGCCCCAGTCCGCGTCCGGTGATTTTGGTGGTAAACATCGGGTCAAAAATCTTCTGCATGGTTTCTTCACTCATGCCATCACCGGTATCGGAAACTTCGAGCCGGACGTAACGCCCTGCCGGCAGGCCGCCCGGAGGAACGGTTTTCTCAAGTTCGCCCGCCTTGAGTTCAATCTCGCGGATGCTGACTGCAATCACACCCGGGCGGTCACCGATGGCTTCAGAGGCATTCGTGATGAGGTTCATCGCAACTTGCCGGATCTGGGAAACGTCTCCGCGAATGCGCGAAACATTCTTGGCCAAGCAGTACTGGATGGTCACTTTTTTGGAAATGGAGACATCCAGCAGAGATCCCATTTCCTTGACCACTGAACTGAGATCGATATTGCTGACCACCTGACCGGTTTTGCCGGTATATACCAGCATTTGGTTGGCCAGTTCGGCAGCGCGCAAAGAGGTTTTTTTGATTTCATCAAGCATGCTGCCATCCGACCCGCCACATTCAAGCAACGCCAGCTCGGCATTGCCGAGCACCACCGTCATCAGATTATTGAAGTCATGCGCGATGCCGCTGGCCAGCAGGCCCAGCCCGGCCATCTTCTGGCTGTCGTAAAACTTCTTTTCCAGGATGCGCATACTTTCTTCCAGATGGATAATCTGGGTAACATCGCGTGCTGAACCGCTCAGATAAACCGCACGACCGTTCTCATCGTACATCACATGCAAATGAT
>JBAXDG010000084.1:0-5628 GCA_037141075.1 Kiritimatiellales bacterium | reverse complement strand
CCTGCGCCCTGCAGGCACGGAAGCTGGTTTTCCTGAGCGATGTGCCGGGACTGCTACGGGATCCGAACGATGCGACTACGCTGATCACCAGCCTGAATCTTAGTGAAGTTGAAGAGCTGATTGCGCGGGGAATTATTTCCGGCGGCATGCTGCCGAAGATCGGCGGCGCGGTGGAGGCGCTCAAAGCGGGCGTCAGCAAAACGCATATTATTGACTCCGCCCTGCCTCACTCGCTACTGCTAGAACTGTTCACCGACAGGGGCGTCGGAACCGAAATTGTGAAATAAAGATGAAAAGTACTGAAATAACCGAACTGCACAAAAAGTATGTGATGCCGACCTATGCGCCAGGTCTTGTGCTGGTGAAAGGCCAAGGTTCCAAGGTTTGGGATGCCGACGGCAAGGAATACCTCGATTTCCTTGCCGGTATCGCCGTGCTTAACGTCGGACACTGCCATCCGGCGGTCGTCGAAGCTATACAGGAGCAGGCGGCGAGACTGGTGCACGTTTCCAACCTTTACTACAACGAAAACCAGCCGCGGCTCGCGCAGGCCCTTTCCGAGCGGTCGCTGGGCGGCAAATGCTTTTTCTGCAACTCGGGTGCGGAAGCCAATGAAGGACTGATCAAGCTCGCGCGGCTGTGGGGCTCAGCCAAAGGCAAATACGAAGTCATCACCATGAAGAACTCCTTTCATGGCCGGACGCTGGCCACGCTGACGGCGACAGGACAGGAAAAGGTGCAGAAAGGTTTCTACCCCCTGCCCGAAGGTTTTAAATACGCTGAGTTCAACAATCTCGAATCGTGCAGAGCGGCCGTGACGGAAAAGACCGCCGCGATTCTCGTTGAGGCTGTGCAGGGCGAAGGCGGTATCATTCCCGCCGATCCGGCTTTCATCAAAGGCTTGCGGAAACTCTGCGACGAAAAAGATCTGCTGCTGTTTTTTGATGAGGTTCAGGCTGGCGTTGGCCGGACCGGTAAATGGTTCGGCTTCCAGAACTATGATGTGCAGCCGGACGCCTTCTCGCTGGCCAAAGGACTCGGCAACGGTTTTCCGATCGGTGCAGTGGTCGCTTCGCCAAAGCTGGCGGATGTCTTCCAGCCCGGAAACCACGCGACCACCTTCGGCGGAACGCCGCTGGCCTGCGCCGCCGCGCTGGCTGTCATTGAAACGATTGAAAAAGAAAACCTGCTCAAAAACGCGCAGGTCATGGGAGCATTGTTCCTTGAAAAACTTCAGGTGATCGCCGACAAATACAGCTGGATCGAAGGCGCGCGGGGCTGCGGACTGATGGTCGGGCTGGTGCTGAAAGACAACGCCGCTCCGCTTCAGAAACTGCTTCAGGATAAAGGATTGCTGACACTGGCCACCGCCGTGCGGGTGCTACGGATGCTTCCGCCGCTCAACGTCAGCGCCAAAGAAGTTGAAAAAGCCGCCGCGCTCATCGCCGAAGCCTGCGCAGAACTGGATAAAAATCAATGAGTCGAGCAACGTTTCAAGTCACACCCCACGAAGACGGACTGCCATTGGTAGACGTTCTTGCCGACCGTTTGCGCTGTTCCAAAAAGCAGGCGCGCGTGTTGCTCGATGCCCGCCAGGTTTTTGTGAACGGCCAGCGGGTCTGGATGGCCAAACACACGCTCAAACTTAAAGACGTCATTGAAACCGTCCGTCCTGAGGCGAAATCGCACAAAATCGAAATTCTAAAGCGGGCGGGCGACCTGTTCATCGTCAACAAGCCGTCCGGCATGGTGACGAACGGAAGCGACCGCAGTCTGGAAGTGCGTTTGCAGCATGAGCTAAAAAACCCGCAGATCTGCGCCGTACACCGCCTTGACCGCGATACCTCGGGTTGCGTCATGTTCGCCGCCAACGCCGCCGCCAAGGAACAGATGATTCCGCTCTTCAAAGAGGAGAAAATTGTAAAAATCTACCGCGCCATCGCTATTGGCCGCGTTTCCGACTCTCTCAAAACGATCACGCGCGACATCGACGGAGAATCGGCGACGACGCTGGTGAGCGTGCTGGACCGAAACCGCGACGCCAGTTATCTCGAATTGCGCATTCATACCGGACGCACTCATCAGATTCGAAAGCATCTGGCCGCCATGCGCCATCCGGTACTGGGCGACAAGGAATATGCGGGCGAACAGCGCGGCAATCCCATCTTCCGGGCCGTGCCGCGCCAGATGCTTCATGCCTGCCGACTGATTCTACCCAACCCGCAGGAGGGCGAATCAGCCCTGCGCGTCAGCGCACCGGTGCCGGAGGACTTTCAGGCGATTCTGAATACGCTGAAGCTGAAATAATTTTCCAACGTCTGGAACCGCCGCCGCCAAGGCTATGGCGGTCGAGAATAAAAAAACCCCGCCGACAGCGGGGTTTCATGATGTCTGGAACTTTTGTTATTTCGCGGCAGGCGCTTTCGCGCCTTTTTTACCCTCTTTTTTCGAAGCCCCTTTGGGCTGATCAATCGGTTCACCGGCAAGAATCCGCTGAAGCTGTTTTTCAATGTTAGCGGATTTGTTTTTTACAGCTTTCTCCAAGTTTTCTTTGAGCTCAGATATATCTTTTTCCACATTATCAATGCGCTTCTTCTTATCAGCCAGCCGTTCATCGGCCATTTCGGTCAATTTGGCACGGAGTTGTCCAACCAACGCATCTTTTTTGGCAGGATCGGTTTCGTTGCGAGCCGCTTCACCGAGATTCTTAAGCTCTTCATGCCGGGCTTTGATTTTTTCTTTCTGCTCGGGGCTGAGTTGCTTTTGCTGATCGCCCTTACCTTCCGCGCGTTTCATGTTTGATGTTTCAGGATCCGCCGACGGGGTCGCTGGGATTACCTTGGCTGAGGTTGCCGGAGTCTGTTCTACTTTGTTCTCGGAACCAAACGGCCAGGCCGCTGAAGCGGCTCCGGCAGTTAATCCAACTGCCGCTATGTAATTGATCCACTTTTTCATCGTTTTCTCCCTCAGTTCTCCCTCAGGTTACATTTCCATGGTATCAAGCGAATCGCCCGATATGGCCGCGATCTGGCTCTCCAGTCTGCTCATATCTTCTTCAAGAGGATCGCTCCACACATCCACTCCCGCCGCCGCCACAATGGCAGCAGAAGCGGAAGAGGTCTGTTTTCCATGAAAATTTAAAATGCCAGCGACAAGGGCCAAACAGGCGGCCAGCGCAAGTGCGGGCTTGAGTGCCCGCGTAACAGTCAGCGCCGGGTGGCGCTCTTCGCGCAGGCGGGCCGCGATCCTTGAACCCGTCCACGGAGATGGCTCAATTGCTGGAAGAAGAATCGATCCTCTCAACCGCCCAAGTTCCTGGCGCAGTATCCGGGCATCTTCTGAAACGGCCAGTTCGCGGCCAAGCCGGCGAAGTTGCCGAGGCGACAATTCGCCGGACGCTTCAAGCAACAGCCATTTTTCGAGTTTTTTCATTTTCATATTCCAGTCTCCTGTAATTCGCGGTATTCACCGGCCAGCTCTTTCCGAAGCTTGGAAACAGCATATTGCATCCGGGCCAGCGCGGTGTTGATGGAGCATTTCTGAATTTTTGCGATCTCCTTAAAGCTAAGGTCGGCCTGCATGCGCAGCCAGAAAACCTCGCGCTGTTCAAGAGGCAGTTTCGCGGCGGCGGCTTCGATGCGCAAGCCGAGCTCTCGCCCGCCAGTTGCGCTATCGGGCCCGAGGCCCGCGGCGGCGAGCTGTTCGCCAAGCGACATCCCGTCTTCGCTCGCCGGGGTATCCAGAGAGAGAACAAACTTACGCCGCCGCACCCGGTCAATCATCAGATTGTGGGCTATACGGAACAGCCAGCTGAGCAGACTTTTCTGACGGTAACGGTTCATATTTTTAATTGCTCGCACCCATACTTCCTGAAAAACCTCGTCGGCATCTTCTCTGCCTTCCGAAAACCGCAGGATAAACCCGAAGAGAGGTCGTTTGTATTTTTCGACCAGAACTCCGAGAGCTTCGGAATCCCCTTCACGATAAGCTGCCAGTAGCTTTGCATCGTCTTGATCCATCCGGGTTCTTTCTATGTCGGTGGTTTTCATGGCATATAACGGGCTGAAGACGGCTTTATTGCATCAGCCTGCTTTTTTTATAAAGGAGTCCTGACTTGGCTTTAGAACCATTTCTCTGCGGTCATAAAAAAATTAAATTTGCCGCATTGGCTTTTGACAACCGTGTCGCTGTCATCTACCTTATGCGCTCCGTTTTTTACGGGCCGGTAGCTCAGTTGGTAGAGCATGTGACTTTTAATCACAGGGTCCCGGGTTCGAGCCCCGGCCGGCTCACTCTTTATGCCCCAGTACTTCCGAAGCCGCCGTGTCCGCGCGTGGTTTCTGACAGATCCTCCACCAATTCATAATGGATCGGCGAGCTGTCGGTGGCCACCAGCTGAAAGAGCCGTTGCCCCTTCTCTGCGGTATAAGACTCGCTCTTGATGTGGTCGCACATCGCCATAATTTCGCCGCGGTAGCCGCCGTCGATCAGTCCGATTGAATTGGACATGCGCAGCGGAGTTTTCGAAATACTGGAACGCGGAAACAGATAATAGGCCCGCCCGTCTTCCGGCTCGCAGGAAATCCCCAGCTTGATCGGCTTGGTCTCTCCCGGCTGAAAGGTGATGTCCTCCAGCACATACAAATCAAGGCCGGCGTCACCGTCGTGAAAATGGCCGTGGTTCTTGTAAAATTCGCGGGCGGTCTCATTGTGCGGTTTAATAAAAAGCTTCATCATTTCCCTTTCTGCCGATTACGGATTGGACAGCCGATTAAAATCCGGTTTATCCTCCGAATCCAGTCAAAACAGGAAAAGGAACTTCACAAATGCTGAATCTGGCCATTTTTGGATCGGGATCGGGCTCAAACTATCAGGCGATTGCCGAAGCTATCGCCGACGGACGCCTCGATGCCCGCATCGCCTGCGTCATCTCCGACGTCAAAGAGGCCTACATCCTCGAACGCGCCCGCAAACTGGGTCATCCCGCCATTTACCTCGACTGCGCCCCCTTCAAAACCAAACTCGACGGCGAAGCCGAACAGCGCGCCATTGATCTCATTCAGCAACACGGCGGCAACTTCATTGTCCTCGCCGGTTTTATGCGGATTATAAAACCGGGCTTACTGACCGCCTTCGCTGGGCGCATCATCAACATCCACCCATCCCTGTTGCCGAAGTTTCCCGGACTCGAAGCTGGACGACAGGCGCTCGAAGCTGGCGTTAAAGAAACCGGATGCACCGTCCACTTCGTTGATGGCGGCATCGACACTGGCCCGATCCTTGTTCAGCGCAAAGTTCCCGTGCTCCCCGGCGATACTGTAGAAACTTTAATAAACCGTATCCATGCGCAGGAACACATCGCCTACCCCGAAGCCCTGCAGAAAATCGCATCAGGTTGTTCCTGACCACAAAAAACCCGCCCGAAACATCCGGGCGGGTTTTCGTAGTTCTTAGACCTGTCACTGCATCCGGACTTTGAGTTGATAATGGTTCACTCTGGGGTCAGGAGTTGCGTTGGTGTAGCTGTTCGTCGGATACAGGATGTTATCCTGCTTCATCGTGAACCCTTTCAGCAGGTTCGTTGACCAGTAGACCGAATAGACCCGTCCGGAAACCGGGCTCCAGGTG
>JBAXDG010000083.1:0-5669 GCA_037141075.1 Kiritimatiellales bacterium | reverse complement strand
TCCAGCAGCAGAAGAACAAACGGCAGAGTCACCAGCATCGCCTTTGACATCAATCCAAGGATAAAAAACAGAACCACCGCCAAATAACGTCTGCTCGCCACTCGCCACCCGCCGTCCGCCACTCGCGCGTAGCGCGTGTAGGCTGCGAGTGTCAGCATGAAAAGAAATCCGCTGAGCACGTCTTTTCGTTCAGAAATCCAGGCGACGGATTCAGCCCGCAGCGGATGGATGGCAAACACGGCGGCCACAAACGCGCTTCGCCAGAGCGAGCCGGTCATCTGCCGCAACACCAGAAAAAGCAGAATCACCGTCGCCATGTGGAGCAGAACATTTGTTCCGTGGTGTCCGCCGGGATTCAGTCCGTAAATCTGGCAATCCAGCATGTGGGAAAGGGATGTCAGCGGATGCCAATTGGCCACATGCGGATGCGTGAGAACCCAGCGCATGCCCGACGACGTTAACCCTTTTGAGATCGCCGGGTTATCATACACATACTTGCCATCATCACAGTTGACGAACTCGTGCCGGAGCGTCTGCCCGAAGACGCCCCACACCATCAGGGCCAGCAGAAAACAGATCGTGAGAGCGATTCGGTCTGATTTCTTTTTTTCTGCCGGCTTATCCATAGGATCCGTTTCCCCAGTGCAGTCTCTCTTCTAAACAGTTGGGGCCGGATTTGCAATATCGCTTCCAATGATTGGAAACGGCGATCTTCTTTTTCCAGTGTTTGGAATTTATCGCGGCATGGCCCGAATGGCCGCGGCGCGCTGGTCCAGCGGCTCGGCCTCCTTTTCCCGTCTCGTTTTTCGATAAAGGCTCGCCATGTTATCAAGGGTTTTGCCCACATCGGGATGGTTTGGGCCGAGTACCTTTTCCCGGATTGCCAGCGAGCGCTTATAGAGCGGTTCGGCTTCTGCGTACCGGCCTTGGTCATAGTACAGCAACGCGAGATCGTTCAAGTCCCTAGCCGCGTATAGATGATTCGGGCCGCCATTATCGTCTATCGCCAGTGCACGCTTGTAAAGTGGCTCGGCCTGCGTGTACTGACCTTGCTTTCTGTAAACTTCTGCAAGGTTGCACCGGCTCTCGGCCACAGCCGCATGATCTGAACCAAGAGCTTTCTCAAAAATTACCAAAGAGCGCTTAAGTAGCGCCTCGGCTTTTATGTACTGGCCTTGGTCGTAGTACAGCAACGCAAGGTTGTTGAGGCATGTGGCCACATCGGGATGATCTGAGCCATTATCTGTCTCTCGGATCGCTAGTGAGCGTTTGTAGAGCGGCTCAGCTTGTGCGTACCGGCCTTGTTTTCTATACACCTCCGCAAGGTTGTTTAAGCCTGTAGCGACATATGAATGAGGCCCATTGACCTTCTCTTGAATGGCCAACGAGCGTTTAAGAAGTGGTTCAGCCTGTGTGTACTGGCCCTGGGCAACGTACGACATCGCGAGTTGGTTCAGACATGCGGCCACGTCGGGATGATCGGGATCAAGTTCTTTTTCGGCAGCGTCTAACGCTTTTTTTGCCACAGTGGCGGCACTGTCATAGTCGCCGAAACGATAGAGAGTATTACTATCCTTGTATAGGATAGTATACCTGCTACAGCAGGCGGAGGTTATGGACAGTAATAAGAACAATATAAACAGACCAATTACGTTGATACGCTTCGTCATGTGTTTATCCCCTTCTTCTTGTTCTCGTTACCACCAATCCAGTATTCCATCCTTCCATTCTTCTTAGTCGATCATATTGACCAGCAGTCCGTCGCGGAGCTTCGGTTCAAACCAGGTGCTCTTGGGCGGCATGAGCAGATTGGCATCGGCGACGGCCATGAGCTGGTCGAGCGTGGTCGGATAGAGCGAGAAGGCGACAACGGCTTCGCCAGCGTCGACGCGGCGTTCAAGTTCCGGCGTTCCGTGAATTCCGCCGACGAAATCAATCCGGTTGCTTTCGCGCGGGTCGGCGATGCCGAGCAGGGGAGCCAGCACGCGATCCTGCAGGACGCTCACGTCGAGCGAAGCCACCGGATCTTTAGATAGCGCCGCTTTCGGCGTCAGCAGAAACCATTTTTTGGAAATGTACATGCAGACAGCGCCGGGCGCATCGGGCATTTTCTTTTTCGTCTCGGCGACGGTGAAGGCTTTTTCCAATCCCTGGAAAAACTGTGCTTCAGTTTGACCGTTCAAATCGAACACCACGCGGTTGTAAGGTAGAATCTTGAGCTGTCCGGCGGGGAAGAGTACGCAGAGGAACCAGTTGTACGGCTCGTCGCCGGAGTGGTTCGGGTTTTCTTTGCGGCGCATTTGCGCAACGCGCACGGCGCTGGCCGCGCGGTGGTGGCCGTCGGCCACATAAAACGCCGGAACCGCGCCGAAGGCGGACTGCACGGCGGCGGAGTCGGCGATTTTCCAAACCGTGTGAATGATGCCGCCGGACGCGGTGACGCAGTAGAGCGGTTTTTCCTGCGCGGTTTTCTGCATCAGGGCGGTGATCGCCGCGTTGTCGCGGTAGGTCAGGAAGATCGGGCCGGTATGGCTGTTGGTCCGGTCGACGTGCTTCGTGCGGTCGTCTTCTTTCGCACGGCGGGTCTTTTCGTGGATTTTGATTTTGCCGGACTCGTAGTCGGCCACGTTGCAGAGCGCGACGACGCCGTACTGGACGCGTCCGTCCATTTCCTGGCTGTAGAGATAAAGCGTCGGTTTTTCTTCACGAATCAGGGAGCCGCCGGTTTTCAGTTTCTCGAAATTTTCTTTGGCCTTGGCGTAAACGGCATCGGAATAAGGATCGGTGCTTTCCGGCAGATCAATTTCCGAGCGGGACACGCGCAGGAACGAGAGCGGATTGCCGGCGGCCATTTCGGCGGCCTGTTTCCGGTCCATCACATCGTAGGGAAGAGTCGCAATTTTATCCGCCAGACCTGCGGCGGGCCGCCATGCTTTGAAGGGATTGATTTTCATAATGCGGCGCAGTCTACCCAACCCGCCCGAAAATGGAATCGCGAAGAAGGAAAAATTAACCGCAAAAGAACGCAGAGATCGCAAAAGGTAATTCTGAGACGGACGGACTGCCTCCCAGATTCTTTCTTTGAGTTCCTTGCGATCTTTCGCGGTGAATCAAAAATCCGGCATGGAGTTGAACTCCATTTTTTCGCCGGTGCGGGGATGAGTGAAACTCAGAAAGCTGGCGTGGAGTTTTAGCGGTCCCGGCGCGGTTTCGGCACCGTAAAGCCGGTCTCCAAGGATTGGAATACCCAGTCCGTGTTCCGACGCGGAATGCACACGAAGCTGGTGGGTTCTTCCAGTGATTGGACGGAACTCGACGCGGGTCTGCCCGTTTTCGACCGCAATTTTTCTCCAGTGGGTGATTCCGGTTTTCCCGTTCACCGGATCGTAAATCTGGTACGGCCGGTTTTCGACATCGAGCCGGAAGGGTAGTTCAATCGTTCCTTCGTCGCCGGTTACTTCGCCGTCCAGCAGAGCGATGTAGCGCTTCTCCGTTTTGCGGTCATGAAACTGGCGCGATAGCTCGCGGTGCATATCAGCGGTCAGCGCCAGCACCATCAGACCGGAAGTGTCCATGTCGAGCCGATGCACGGCAGGCTGTTCGATGCAGTCCGGATAAAGTGCTTTTATCCGGCTGACGACACAGTCCTGATTCTCTTCACCTTTACCAGGAACCGAAAGGAGTCCCGACGGTTTGTTAATCACAATGAGATCTAGATCCTTATGAACAATTTCTAAACGGAGATTTTTAACAGAAGGAAACGAAGGGCACGAAGGGTTGTGTAAGGGGCTGTCTACTTGGTTTCCTTTGTTACCTTCTGTAGAAAGTCCACACAACAGAAAGCCAAGAATCGGCTGACATTTTTCAGCGCAGGCCGGATAAAACTCGCCGTGCTTCCGTGTGCCGGAACGGTTTTCGCGTCCCCAGTAAAACTCGCTCAGGCCGACCGGCTTCAGTCCGTTGATCGCCGCATAGTTTAAAAGCTTCGGCGCGCAGCAGTCGCCCGCACCGGTTGGAATTCCGCCGCGGAATACTTCAGTCATCGGTTTGGTTTCTCCGTGAAAATTGGTGAGCAGATAAAGCGCGTGAATCCGCTTCATCAAATCCTGCGAGAGCGTTTTTCGCCGTTGGATCAGTTCAGGATTTTTCTGCTCTGCGATAAGCCGATCGAGCATTTTGATTTCGCGGTCAACCGGATCGGAGAGACGGTAGAATTCATCCACATCGAGAATCGGCGGCACCCAGCCGTCGGCCAGCCATTCGCCGTTGTACTGTCCGGAGAAGGCCCGCAAAATAACGGAATTCCCTTTGGTGTCTTCACATTCAAGCACGCCAAACATATGGCCGCGGGCTTCGCTCCAGAGAACATCGGTTGAAAAAACGACGGTGTCGAGTGGCGGGTGTCGAGTGGCGGGTGCAGGGAAATCAATCCGCTTGAATTCTTCAAGTTGTGCCATCAGCTCCAGTGCGTATTTGCGGCTGTTGCCGACCGGAAGCGAATGAATCGTTCCGCAGGCGGTGCAAAAACCCGAAGCTGAAATGACTGGATTAGATGACATGCCAGGCAGTGTACGAAGCCAGCAAGTCGAAGCGAAGCGGAAACAGCATATCCTATTGAACGTTTAAGGCTGACATGCCGAGCCTTGTGCATTGCCTGACCCAGCGGGCGGTTTCGTAGCAGGGTTCAGCTCCTGGTCGGGCAAAGTTTAGCCGTCCTCTTTTTTGAAAATCCAGACTGGAAAATCCCAGAGCATCTTTTTTACTGCAAGAAATGGTGTTCCGACAATGTCTCCTGTGACAATTGGGCCAAGTAACAGGAAGCTCATGTCTTTACCTTCTTCAGATTCGCCACTGCCTTCTGCCTTGCAGAGGAGCCCCACCGGAGTTGTGACCAACATAAGAGGAGAACCGACAACAGCACCTATTCCAAATGGGATGACGACGAAAGGGCCCTCTTTGGTTTGATAGTTTGCATATTTATAAGGTGGCTCAACGACAGGAGACCAAGCCTTCTCAGGAATTGACGCACAGCTTGTAAGGAGTGCTGGTAAAACGCTGAAAATAAGGTGGCTCGATTTCATATTTTCTATATCTGCTTAACGTTTAATGAGCGTCGTAACCTTTTACCTAAAACTGCACCGAGCATACGTTGCGTCTACGTTGGGAATCCATCCATCCAATCTTCCACCCTTCCATTCCCCTTTATTCCGCTTTGGGATCGCGGCTCATGAGGTCTTTGAGGGCCTGCCGCGGGTCTTTGCCGTTTTCGACGATGGCGCAGACCTCTTCGGTGATCGGCATGGAAATGCCGTGTTCGCGGGCGAGGTCGCGGGCGACTTTGGCGTTCCAGATGCCTTCGGCTACCTGCTTCATGCCGCCCATGATATCGCTGAGTTTTTCGCCTTTGCCGAGTCGTTCACCAACCGAACGGTTGCGGCTGTGGCGGCTACCACAGGTGACGATCAGGTCGCCGACGCCGCTCAGTCCGGAAAAGGTTTCCGGCTTCGCGCCGAGCGCCACGCCGAGCCGCGTGATTTCGGCGAGACCGCGCGTCATCAGCGCCGCCTTGGAATTATCGCCGAGCCCGATGCCGTCAAGAATCCCGGCGGCGACCGCGATAATATTTTTGAGCGCGCCGCCCAGTTCGACGCCGATGACATCACCGGAGG
>JBAXDG010000082.1:0-5711 GCA_037141075.1 Kiritimatiellales bacterium | reverse complement strand
TCACCTCGTATAAAGCGGGCCACCGCCTCGACTGCGATCTGATCACGCAGCTTTATCTGAACGATCTGCTGACCCCGGTTGGAAACGGATGAATCCGGTTAGAGAAAAAACAGAATACGCGCTTCTCTGCGGGCTGATCGGCCTGCTGAAAATCCTGCCGAAACGGCTGATCGAAGGATTTTTCCGGCTCTTCGGCGCGCTTTTTTTTCTGATCAGCTTCCGGCGGCGTAGCCTGACGCTGAGAAATCTAGAGATCGCCTTTCCGGAAAAAAGCCCGAAAGAGCGCCGCGCCATCGCATGGCGGGCGTTCCTTAATATGGCTGAATTCACTGGCGACAGCTTCCTCCTCATGGCCAACAAGCTGAGCCGGGATGAAATCATCTCCATGGTGGACGCTTCGCAACTGGGAAAATATATCGCCTTGCGCAACGCGGCGGATAAGGGTGCGCTCCATATTACCGGCCATCTGGGAAACTGGGAACTGATGGCGCAGTACGGCGCGTTACAAGGTCTGGAATCACACATCGTCGTCCGCCAGGGAAGCAATCGGCTGATTGACGAGCACATTGTAACTCCGCTTCGGTTACGGCACGGCAATAAGGTGTTTTACAAAGAAAACGCCATGCTGAATACGGTCAAGGCGCTGAAACGCGGCGAGGCGGTCGCCTTTCTGATTGACCAGAAAATCGGACCGACAGAAGGTGTTCCGATCCAGTTTTTCGGGCGCGAAGTACTGGCCGTGGCCTCCTGTGCCGTATTGCAAATGCGCTTCCATCCACTGGTCATCCCGGTCTTTTTAGTGAAGACTGCGCGACGGCGCTACAAACTGATTATCGGCGATGCCATCAACTGGCAGGATGACGGATCGCCGAAGGAAGAACAGATTCAAAAACTGACCCAGCAGTATCAGCGTGTCATTGAGGAGACCATCCGGCAGTATCCGGATCAGTGGTTCTGGATGCACAACCGCTGGAGACTTTGATGAAAGCGCTCATTCTAACCGACGGAAAGCCGGGTCACGAAAACCAGTCCGTTGCCCTCTGCCGGCACCTCGGACTGGACTATGAATCCGCCACGGTTTCCTATCCTTGGAAGCCAGCCAAAGCGCTCTCTTACCTTTTTGACCGGCTTGGAATCTACACTGAAAAACTGTTTTCCTGCGCCCCGCCCCAAGCCCCCTGCCACCTGCTCATATCCACCGGCTCGACGACGTTTTATCCAAACAAAGTACTGTCGCGAAAACTGGGAATACCGAACATTGCCATTCTGAATCCGAAAGGGTACCGCCTCGACTTCACACAAATCCTCTGCCCTGCTTACGATCATCCGCCCAAACGGGCGAACATCACCGAACTGCCGCTCAATCTCTGCGCCGCCGACCCCTCTTTTTTCACCGAAAAAACTGACGAGTTTAAAAAAATATATAAACCGGCCAAGCCGGCGGCGGTTGGATTCATCATCGGCGGGCCTAATGCCATATCAACGATCGATGCCGCCACGCTGAAAAAACAGCTGGAGCAGGCCTTTGCGCTCACAGAAGGATGCGAACGCTGGGTGACTACCTCGCGCCGCACGCCCGCCGATGTGGAAGCTGTGATCGAGTCCCTGCCCTTCGACTACCGGCTTATCAACTCGCGCGACCCGTACAATCCGGTTCCGGCCTTTATTCAGCTGTGTGACCGGCTGTTTGTCACCAGCGACTCGGCGTCGATGGTCAGCGAATGCGCCAGCTTTGGAACTGCGGCGGTCGAAGTACTGGTCAACCGCCAGCTCAAAACGCCCAACAAGTTTGAGGAACTCATCCAGGGTTTGGAAAAACGCAACGCCGTTCACATCTTCGACGGCACCCTCGGCGCGGCAAACTGCAAAATCGACCTGAAAGGACAACTGCAGGAGGTTTTGAAATGCATGTAGTCCAGCTGCTGCCGGAACTGAATCAGGGTGGTGTCGAACGCGGTGCCGTCGAACTGAGCCGCGAACTGGTTAAACGCGGGCATCAAAGCACCGTTATCTCCGCTGGCGGGAGTCAGGCCGCGCAAATTGAAAAAGACGGCGGACGGCACATCACCTTTGATGTCTGCTCCAAGAATCCGCTCACCGTTCCCCGCCGTATTCGCGCTCTTCGCCATGCTCTCTGCTCCATGCACCCAGCCCCATCCATCCTCCACGCCCGCAGCCGTGTCCCAGCCTGGCTTTGTTATTTTGCCAACAAGAAGCTGAACATCCCGTTTGTCACCACGGTTCACGGCTTTAACAGCGTCAGCAAATACAGTGAGATCATGACCAAGGGCGATGCCGTTATCTGTGTCAGCTATCCGGTCAAAGAATACATTCAAAAAAACTACGGCACACCGGATGAAAAAATCACCGTCATTCACCGGGGAATCGACCCGGCGGAATTCGATCCGGAAAAACTCGACCGTACATGGACGGACTCGTTCAAAACGAAATACGGCCTGAATGGAAAATTCGTCGTGACTGCTGTTGGCCGCATCACCGAACTCAAAGACTACGAAACCTTCATCCGTGCTGTCGCGGACTGCGCGCAGAAAATCCCTGAAATCTGCGGAGTTATCGTCGGCGGCGTGCGACATGATAAGCAAGCCTATTACGAACGGCTGCTGGCGCTGGTCAAAGAACTGCATACCGAAAAGCAAATCGTCTTTGCGGGCAGTCACAGCCAAATGCCGGAAATCTATGCCTTGAGCGACGTACTGGTCTCCTGCTCGAAAAAGCCGGAAAGTTTCGGACGCACACTGATTGAAGCGATGGCGATGAACACGCCGGTGATCGCCACCCGCCACGGCGGCGCACTCGACATCATCGAAGAAGGGCTTAACGGGTTTCTCGTGACCCCCGGCAACGTGAACGAACTGGCCAATGCGCTGCTCAGGCAGAAAGAAATTCCGCGCGGCAGCCTGCGGGAATATGTCCTCAGCCGTTTCACTCTGGAAAAAATGGTTGAAGCCACAATCGGCGTGTATAAAAAAGCTTTGCCTGCGCAACGTGTCCAAAGATAGTCTGCATGTTGCGACAATATGAGGTGTAAATGAATGATCAACTGGTAAATATAATCTGCTTCAAGTGGGGAACGCGCTACGGCGTTCATTACGTCAACAACCTCTACGCCGGAGTCAAAAAACACCTGCACCGGCCCTTTCGGTTTGTTTGCGTCACCGACAATCCAGCCGGCCTGACCGATGGCATCGAAACGGTTCCGATCCCTGAAAACCCGGGCATTCCGGGCTGGCCAAGCGTCTTCCTGAAACTGCTGATCACCGGCGACGGGTTTGCCAACCTGAAAGGGCCCACGCTTTTCTGTGATATCGATATCGCTATCTTCGATGACATCGACTGCTTCTTCGATTACCTGCCGGGTAAAAACGTCATCATCCACAACTGGATTGAACGACGCAAACAGCTCTTCAGGAAACGTCCGGCCATCGGAAATTCATCGGTCTTTCGCTTTGAAGCGGGAAAATCGCAGTATATCTGCGACACGTTTCTGCGAGAAAAAGAACGGGCCATTGACCACAGCATCTTCTCCACCGAACAGGCTTTTCTGACGTATGCGATGAAAGAGCGCTATTGGTGGCCGGAAAAATGGGTTCGCAGCTTCAAGCGCCACAGCATTCTCCCGCTCCCGTTTAACTTGTTCCTGCCGCCCGTTCTGCCAAAGAACACGCGCATTCTCGCCTTTCATGGCAAACCGGATCCGGACGAAGCCATTCGCGGCTACCCAAGTAAAAAGATCCACTACCGTACCCTGCCCGCGCGGTGGCTGACTGAATATTGGCGCTGATTTGGCATAATTACTCTCGCCCGCTCCCTTTGGTAGTGTCCTTGCCGTTCATCTTTCAGATAACAAAGATTGAACGGTCTTACCATCGCGATTTATACCAGCCACGGGCGTTCCACTTTCATGTAATTGAACCGATAACCCGTCACAGGTGCGTCATCGTCGGAAAGAGAATCTTCACCCTCCCCGCTCCAGCAGGTTGCTCAGTATTGGGAACATCATACCAGATGCCTGAATTCAGGACAGGCGGGCGCCTCGGAGAGGCATCCCTACCTGTGTTACGGCAGACGGACATCAATTTTATAAAAGCATTTGTCGGCGGCACTGTGCGTGCTATCCGTGATCGCTCCGCCGGTATAATTGGTTTGCAGGGTTTGGAAGCCGTTCATCAGATTGGTCGTCCAGTACACGTTGTAAACACGGCCGGAAACCGCGTTCCATTGGATGAGGTTCCGTGAGTGATTTGTAATGCCGAACCGGGCTGACGAATCAGTCGGGTTAAGGCCTGCGACGTAGGCTTGGATCATGGTGTTGACACCATTGGAGCAAACCGCATTCGGATTAACTCCCGTGCCGCCAAAATGCTGCTGCTCCCACCAGTCCGGCATGCCGTTGCCGTCACCGTCTATTGTATAATAATAACCATATAGCTCGAACTCCGCGAGTTCCCATCCGGCTGTGCTATAGCCACTGGTGATCACCAGCCGCGCACGCTTCGCGGTCTGTCCGCTCAGTTCGAACGCTTGGGGCTGGGCATTGTCCGCCAAGGTGCCTTCCGCGACCTTTGTCCACGCATTGCTGCCGTCTGCGCTGATCCAGAGCTCAAAGCCTTTAGCATTATAGGCTCTCGTCGCGTTGACCAGCGTCAGGCTCGTCAAGTTAGCGCTCTGCCCTCCGGAGAAGCTGTACTCGAACGTCTGCGGCCCAGGATTGAAATCGCTCCCCCAGTTGTGTGTGCCGGTACCGACCGCGCCGTCGGTCAACTTCGTGGCCGCGTAGTCGTTGTTATACTGTGAGGTGAAACTCTCTAGGACGCCGCCATTGGTCTGCAGAACCAGATTCTTAACATTGATACTCCACTTCGCGTACAGCGTCTGCGCCGACGTGATCGTGACGGCTGTTCCCGAGGTCACCTGTGCTCCGGTTCCGAGCGCATTCGTGTACCAACCTGCAAACGTGTATCCCGCCCGCGCCGTGGTCGCCAAGGTGCCGTAGGTCAGACCGTTGGTCACCGTCGTGGTCGACGGGCTTGGAGCTGTTCCGCTCTGCCCATCAAAGGTCACCGTGGAAATGGCGTTCACAGTCCACTTTGCGTACAACGTCTGCGCCGATGTGATCGTGACCGGCGTTCCAGAGGTCACCTGCGTGCCGCCGCCGTTTGTGGCCGTGTACCAGCCTGCAAACGTGTATCCCGCACGCGTCGTGGTCGCCAAGGTGCCGTAGGTCATGTTTGACATCACAGATTTTGACGTCGGGCTCGGCGTTGTGCCGCTTTGCGCGTCGAAAGTCACGGTATAGGAAGGCACTGGCTCAACATAATAACCATAGAGCTCGAACTCCGCGAGTTCCCATCCGACTGTGCTATAGCCATTGGTGATCACCAGCCGCGCACGCTTCGCGGTCTGTCCGCTCAGTTCGAACGCTTGGGGCTGGGCATTGTCCGCCAAGGTGCCTTCCGCGACCTTTGTCCACGCATTGCTGCCGTCTGCGCTGATCCAGAGCTCAAAACCCTTGGCGTTATAGGCTTGCGTCGCGTTGACCAGCGTCAGGCTCGTCAAGTTCGCGCTCTGCCCTCCGGAGAAGCTGTACTCGAACGTCTGCGGCCCAGGAGCAGGGATGACCGCGCTCACCCAGTTATGTGCATCACTACCCACCGCGCCGTCGGTCAGTTTCGCAGCAGCATGAGTGCTGG
>JBAXDG010000081.1:0-5863 GCA_037141075.1 Kiritimatiellales bacterium | reverse complement strand
GCAACTTCATGCGCATTGTTTCCATGCGTCATACCCCGGAGCAGTGAATATTTATCGGCCATCTGCCCGAGCCGCGGCAACATCTGGCATATCCGGATGCCTTTCACATTGGTTTCAATCGGTTTGTCGAATTTACCGAAATAGTCATAACCGGCATCGGGCTTCGGATCAAAGGTGTCGAGATGGCACGGTCCGCCCCACAGCCAGACCTGAATCACCGATTTGGCTTTGGCTTTCAGCGGATTGATCGCTCCGGCGGCCTTCAGGGCAAACCAGTCGGAGAGCATCAGTCCGGCCGCACTGAACATGCCGAGCTGCAGTGCGCGGCGGCGGGAAATAGCATGTTGGAACAACGAACTGTCCATAACCACCTCACCATTAATGTTTGAGACTGAACTCACTGGTATTGATTAAAGCCCACGCCAAATCATAGGAACCGTCGTCAACCTGACCTGACGAAGCAATATAATCCAAAGCGATTTTCTGCTCCGCCTGTGTCGGCGGACGGGAAAGAATTACCAGATAGAGCATGTGGACGCGTTCCCGGGGCGTGGGCGACAATGTCAGTAGCTTACGCAGGCCCGGCCCCTTCATTATTTTTTTCTGAATATGCGACGAGTTCAGTATATGCAGCGTCTGGAAAACAGAAACGCCGTTGTTGCGATCCGACTCCAGCGATGTATCCCGTCCGGGCCTTCCGAACATTTCCAGAAACGAGGATTTAATACTGCCATCCGCCAGCAGAATCGTCCGCTGACTTGAAGGAATGAAGGTGAACGGCTCAGGAATGGCGCTGGAATATTCTTCGCCGGTTCCGGTGATCTGACAGATCGCATCAATCAGCACCTCGGCATCAAGCCGCCGTACGCGGTAGTGCGAAAATCCGTCCTGATCGGCTGAATTTCCAGGTGTTGGAATCGACGAGAGCTGATACGTGGATGAATTGAGAATCAGCCGGTAAATATGCTTCAGGTCGTATTTGCCTTCCACCAGCTCTTTTTCCAGATAGGCCAGCAGTTCGGGACTCCACGGTTTATTGTCCGGGCGGATATCGTCCGCTTCGTTAATGATACCCTGCCCCATCAACCAGAACCAGATGCGGTTAACAATCGCTTTGGCAAACCACGGATTGTCCGGCGCGATCAGCCAGTCGGCAAAAGCGATGCGCGGGTCGTCGTTCGCATCCAGCTTGATCGGCTTTCCACCCGGAGGAACCGGCACGACCGGCTCTTTGGTTGCCGGATTGAGCAACTGTTTGTCTGGATCTGAATAAACGACTTCCTCTTTCCACTCGTCCGTTTTTTTATACGCCACCTTGGCGAAAAAGGCATCCATGCCCAGCAGCTGCTCTTCGCTCCAGCCCGAATTTGCAAGCCGGACACCCATAAACACCAGCGCGGTTGTGTCCAAAATATTGCGCGGCGTCCTATCCTGAAACGGCCGGTAAAAATTAACCGGCGGATCCCGGAAATTGCTTCCACTGGTCGTCAGAAGCGCACGGACAAACTGATCGTACGGCATGTTCTGCCGGAGAGCGTTTAAGAGCCAGTAATGGTAGGCCTGCACGGCATTCGGCCAGAGGTTGCTTGAAAATTCCGATTTCACCCTCAGCAGATCGCACCATTTCAACGCCCAGTAATCAGCAAACTCGTCACGTTCGAGGACGTAATCAATCAGCAACCGGCGCTTATCAGGGATGTTGCTGGCGAGAAATTCCCGAACCTCCTTGGCTGTCGGCAACGTACCGATCACATCGAGATAGACTCGGCGGATAAAAACGGCGTCCGAACAAAGCTCCGACGGAGGAAACCCGGCTTCCGCCTGCTTGGCAAAAACGAGCTGGTCAATCCGGTTCTGCGGCACGGTGGTCTCCGCACCACAAGACAGAACCGACACAACGAAAAATAAAACCACCGTCGCCAACCGTTTCATAAAACCTCGGGGTTTGCGTTATATGAGTAAAACGTTTTCCAGCAACGCATATTGTAAACGAGTGTAGGATTTTTTCCAATGATTGGTAAAAAAGAAAAAAGCCGCCTTGGAAACCCAAAGCGGCTTTCGGACTAAAACGACCGGCTTCAGTCCTTCCCTTGCAGGGCCATCAGAAACTCGGCGTTACTCTTGGTCTTTTTCAGCCGGTTGATAAGCAGTTCCATCGCCTCGACCGCCGGAACATCCTTGAGCGCCTTGCGTAGCGTCCAAATCCGGGCCAGCTCATCTTTGTGCAGAAGAAGCTCTTCCTTGCGGGT
The DNA here is from genome assembly GCA_037141075.1 of Kiritimatiellales bacterium. Classification (GTDB taxonomy): domain Bacteria; phylum Verrucomicrobiota; class Kiritimatiellia; order Kiritimatiellales; family Tichowtungiaceae; genus Tichowtungia. The sequence continues at coordinate 3,614 of JBAXDG010000081.1, read as the reverse complement.
TCCGCTCTTCTCGATATTGATGGCCGGGAAAATGCGCTTGCCGACCAGATCGCGGTCGAGCGCCAGCTCCATGTTGCCGGTGCCTTTGAATTCTTCGAAGATCACCTCATCCATGCGGCTGCCGGTATCAACCAGCGCCGTTGAAATAATCGTCAGACTGCCGCCGCCTTCAATATTGCGGGCCGCGCCAAAAAAGCGTTTCGGCTTGTGCAGCGCGTTGGCATCCACACCGCCAGACAGAATCTTTCCGCTGTGCGGCTGAATGGTGTTATAGGCGCGCGCCAGACGGGTGATGCTGTCGAGCAGAATGATGACGTCTTCGCCGTTTTCAACACGACGCTTCGCCATTTCGATCACGATTTCGGCAACCTGCACATGGCGCTCCGGATGCTCATCAAAGGTCGAGGAAAGCACTTCGGCCTTCGTCGTGCGCTGCATATCCGTCACTTCTTCAGGACGTTCGTCAATCAACAGAATGATCAGCTTGGAGTCCGGGCTGTTTACCGAAATGCTGTTGGCGATTTTCTGCAGGAGAACCGTTTTTCCGGTGCGCGGCGGCGCGACAATCAGTCCACGCTGTCCTTTGCCGATCGGCGTTGCCAGATCCATCACACGCATCGAAATTTCGTCAGCGGTGGTCTCGAGACCCAGACGCTCATCAGGGAAAAGCGGCGTCAGATTTTCGAACGGAATGCGGTTGAGATTCTTCTCCGGCGCATTGTTGTTAACCCGATCCACCGACAGCAGCGCGAAGAACCGTTCTTTCGGGCGCGGCGAGCGGATCGGCCCTTCAAGCAGGTCGCCGGTGCGCAAACCGAAACGGCGAATCTGAGACGGCGAAACATAAATGTCTTCCGGGTTCGGCAGATAGTTGTTTTCTGAAGACCGCAGAAAGCCGAACTTGTCCGGCAGCACTTCCAGAATGCCGCGGCAAAGAGCTTCATTACCCCAGCGGATCTGGGTTTTCAGAATTTCGAAAATCAGCTCGTGCTTGCGCAGACCGGCCGGATCTTCGATCGAATAGCTTTCCGCCAGAACTTTAAGCTCTGGAATCTCCGTCACCTGCAGTTCAAAAAGTTTCAGTGTCGGCATTTTCTTGGCTGGCGCGTCGGATACGCGTTCCTGCTCGTCGCCGTTTCCGCCGCTATTTCCATTGCCGTGGCCGCCACGGTTTCCGCCGCCGTCATTCCGCCCGTGATGACGGGGATTGCGATTATTATTCTGCCGGCGGTTGTTGTCCTGCCTTTGGTTATTGTTCTGCCGCTGCCCGCGATCATCCGGCCGGCGATCATCCCGACGCGGCCCGCGATCGTCCTGACGACGATCGTCCTGCCGCTGCCCGCGATCATCCTGGCGGTGGTCGCCATCCTGACGTTGTCCGCGATCATCCTGATGATAGCCGTTATCCTGCGGAGACTCGCTGTCATCTGCAGTTTCCACCTGCGGCACAAATCGTTCAACTGATGTCGCTGGTTCTACCATAGCAACCTCATCCGGAGCCGGTTTCGACACTGCACCCTTCGCGACCCGCGGGGCCCTTGGAGCTTTTACCGGCTTTGCGACATCTTCCTGTTCATCACTCATAACTCTTCCTCTTCTCACATCTGATCTCTTCAACGAGACCTGCTATTCGGCTGCGCAACGCATCAGGCGTTCCGCCGTTTTCAATTATAAAATCTGCCCGGGCCGCCTTCTCCGGCAGCGGCATCTGCGCCGCGATCCGCTTACGCGCCTCTTCTCTCGACATTCCGCGCTTTTCCAACCGTTGGAAAATCTGTTCTTCAGGAGCCGTCACGCAGATCACAGCATCCCAGCCTTCCGTCCAGCCCGCTTCAAACAGAAGCGGCACCAGCACGGCGGCATCCTCCTGCGCCTCGCGGCACTCCTCAATCCATTCCTTCGCCGCCTTAATCACCGCCGGATGCACCAGCCGGTTCAGCGCCTCACGGGCCTGCGGATCAGCAAAAACTTTCTTCCCCAGTCTCGCCCGGTCAATTTCGCCATCCTCCGCCAGAATCGCATCGCCGAAATGCTTAACCACCGCGGCGTATACAGAACGGCCTTTACCCATCAGTTCATGCGCCAGAAAATCGCTATCCAACACCTTGAAACCTTCCGCTGATAAAATGCGTCCCGTTTCTGTTTTTCCGCAGGCGATACCGCCGGTAATGCCCAAAATAACTGCTTGCGGTGAATTCATAAATTATTACGGACAGACTGGAATCCGGCTGATCAAAAAACGTTCGGTGAAAATGGGGAAATAGGGAGAAGCGCCGGAATGTGCGCAAATAGTTACCGTAACCCCTTTGAATGTCAACCCTGTTTAACCCTGTGCATCGAGATAATTCTGCAGGATGATCTGCGCGGCCACCTTGTCCACCACACCCTTGCGTTGTTTGCCGTCGAGCCCGGCCTCGCGCAATGCGTTGTGCGCGCTCACCGTGCTCAGCCGCTCATCCCACTCAAAAATTGGCACGGCCGTTTTTCGTTTCAGTTTTTCAATAAACGTCCGGACCTTTTCCGTGGCCGAACCGTACGAACCGTCCATATTGCGCGGCAGACCGACGACAATCTTCTCCACCTCATGCTCGGCGATCAGGGCGATAATCTGATCCAGCCCGGCATTCGTGCTGTCGAGCACACAGAGCGGCGACGCCAAAAATTCGGTCGGATCGCTCAGCGCAATGCCGACGCGCACGTCGCCGTGGTCGATGCCGAGAACACGCCCCATTATTTTGCCTTCTCTGTGTCGATGCGGTGTTTTTCAAATTTCTGAGCGCTCTCAACACCCAGTTTAAAAACCCTTTTAAACGAACGCATCGCGATGGGCTCCAATGTCAAGATAGCCCCAATCGTCAGCAGGGTAACCGTCCAGGCGATCAGCGCTGTAACATACCTGCCCCTTTGAACCAAAACGGTCAGCGGGACAACAACGACCAGCAACACCAGAGCCGCCAAGATCAGCGACACCCAGAAGGGGAAATAAGTAAAAGTCGGAACAACAGCCATTACTGCGAAAAACAGCACCAACCCGAACACTGTAACCACCACCCCCGTGATGTAAAAGGAACCCAAAGCCCCCAAGCTGGTGCCGACACGGCTCAATGCCAATGCGCCGAGCAGGGTGCAAAGGGCAACCAACACATACATTTCCGTCGAGGTTTCCCTGCCAAAAAAGTAAAAAAACAAATCGCACATTTCGCTCAGCCATTCATCCATAATTTTCTCCTCGGCTAAAGCAGACCATCAAAGGACTTTGCTTCACGCAGCGCCGTCACCATTTTTTTAATGTCCTGTGCGCGGTCTTTCGGACAAACCAGCGTCACGCCATCGGCCTGAACGACAATCAGATTCTCCGCGCCGATCACTGCCGTCAGCCGGTCTTTTGAAAAAACGATATTGTTCTTCGAATCGACCTGCTGACAGCAACCGATCAGCGTATTGCCGTCCATATCCTGAGGGTAATGGCTTTCTAGAGCAGGCCACGTGCCAATATCATCCCACGTAAACATCCCGCAGGCCATAACTATGTTATCCGCCTTCTCCATCAGCGCATAATCCACCGAGATTTTTCCAAGGGTTGGATAGATTTTTCCCAAACCTTGGAAAATTTC
>JBAXDG010000080.1:0-5910 GCA_037141075.1 Kiritimatiellales bacterium | reverse complement strand
TGGTCGGCGAAAAAGCGGCTAAAGGCCTGCGTATTCAGTACGGCGGAAGCATGAAGGCTTCCAACGCCAAAGAACTTCTTTCGCAACCCGACATCGACGGCGGTCTGATCGGCGGCGCGGCGCTCGAAGCCCGTTCCTTCGCCGACATCGTCAAAGCGGGGATGTAAGAGAAGAAGGCCTTGGGCTTTAGGCTATAGACTTTGGGCACATGAATTTGTGTTGGCAGAGTTCTTCCTAAAGCCTAAGGTTTCGAGCCTAACGCCTCAGGAGAAAATTATGGCCATTATTCGTACACTGCTTATCATTCTCGAAGCCGCATGCAGCCTTTCGCTGATCGGTTTGATCCTTCTGCAAAAAGCCAAAGACGGCGGCCTCGGCCTCGCCTTCGGTTCGGGTAGCAACGATTCACTGTTCGGCGCGCGCGCCGGTAACGTACTCACCAAAGCCACCGTCGGCATCAGCATCGTTTTCATTGTGAACACGCTGATTCTCGGCATGCTTTTCGCGGGCAGTGCCAGCACGTCGCTGGTTGATAAGGAACTTGGCGCACAACCGATTCCGATGCAGCAGTCCGCCGCGCCTCAGCAGGCGGCAGCTCCGGCGGCGGAAATCCCTGTTGTTCCTGCGAAGTAACAAAGGGGTATCCATGGAACGGCGGATCAGCGGCAGGACATGTTTCCTCCACGGTTCCGCCGTTTTTCTTTTTCTCCTCCTGACCGCCTGCGGACGGGGCGATCTCGACACCCTGCGCTTTAAAGGCGAACAGGTTCTCTACGGGCAGACTTCACGCATCAAGAGCCTTGATCCGGCCCGCGCCGGTGACGTCACGTCCTCTATGCTGGTGGGCCGCGTCTACGAAGGTTTGCTGGAGTATTCGCTTTTAGACCGGCCATACCGCCTCCAGCCAATGCTCGCCGCCGAAATGCCGGAGATTTCCGCCGACGGTCTGACGTACACGTTTCACCTCCGGAAAGGCATTTATTTTCAGGACGATGCCTGCTTTCCCGGCGGCAAAGGCCGCGAGCTGACCGCGGAAGATTTTGTTTATTCCATCAAGCGGGTCGCCGACCTCAAAGTCGCGTCCTCCGGCTACTGGGCGTTTAACGGGCGTATCGCCGGACTGGATGAATTCCGCTCCGCTTCCGCAGGTTCTGCGCCGACCGACTACAGCATTCCGGTTGAGGGTTTGCAGGCGAGGGACCGCTATACGTTTCAGATTAAACTCAAAGAGCCGTATCCGCAGCTTCTCTGGGTGCTGGCCATGAACTATGCGTTTGCGGTTTCCCGTGAAGCGGTCGAATTTTACGGCAGTAATTTTATCAATCATCCGGTCGGAACCGGCCCGTATATTCTCAGCCGGTATAAGAGTAACTACCGCATTGAATTTGTCCGCAATCCCAAGTGGGTTGAAACCGGCCGCGTTGAGCTGTATCCATCCACAGGACCGGAAGAAGCGCGCGCCGCCGGACTGCTGGATGATGCCGGGAAGCGGATTCCTTTTATCGACCGCATCGTGCAGTACGTTGTGGATGATGCGGCGACGACCTGGATGATGTTTCTCTCCGGACAGTTCAGTTACAGCGGTATTTCACGCGACAACTGGGATGCGGTTATCAAACCCGACAGCGGACTGGTTGAAGACCTCAAGAGGCAGGGTGTCAGTCTGCTTTCCAGTCCGACGCTCAGCCCTTACTACATCGGATTTAATCTGGATGATCCGGTCGTCGGTAAAAACAAAAAACTGCGGCAGGCGCTGAGTTGCGCGTTTAATCCCGAACTGCTGGTTCAGTATTATAACGGACGTGTTACGCCGGTTTACGGTCCGCTGCCCGCGCCGCTGGCCGGCTTTAAGCCGAAGCCGACGGCGTATTCGTACAACCTTGAGAAAGCGAAACAGCTTCTGGCGGAAGCCGGCTATCCGGGCGGCATCAATCCTGAAACCGGCCGGCGGCTTGAGCTGAACGTTGAGCTGGGTAATGCGACCGCTGATATGCGGCAGTCCATCGAGCTGATTGCCGACATGTTTGATAAGGTCGGTGTTGTGCTGAATGCCGGTTATAACAACTGGCCGGCCTTCCTCGATAAACTGGACCGCCGTCAGGCACAGATGTTTGAGCTCGGCTGGATCGCCGACTATCCGGACTCCGAGAATTTTCTCCAGCTCTTCTACGGTGCAAACGTTTCGCCTGGACCCAATCACGCCAACTATATCAATCCGGAGTTCGATAAACTCTACGACCGGCTGCGCACCATGCTTCCCGGCCCGGAAAAAGACCGCCTTTGCGAGCAGATGGCCGATCTGGTGATTGAAGACTGTCCGTGGATTTATATGTATCAGCCGATGGAGTTTGCTGTGATTCACAGCTGGCTGAAAAACTACACCCTCCACGACTTCCCCTATACCATGGTCAAATACCGTCGCGTCGACAACGCCGCATGGGATGAGTGGGAAGCGAAGCACGGGAGGAACAACTGATGCTTCGGTATATCGGCAAACGCATCCTGCAAATGATTCCGACGGTATTCGGCGTCATCCTGATCACGTTCGTGCTCTTCAATATTGTCGGCGGCAGTCCCGCCCAGCAGGTGCTCGGTCCGCACGCCCAAGCCGATACACTTGAGTCCTTCGATGAACAGCGCGGCTTTAACAAGCCGCTTTTCATCGGAACCCGCACAACAACCCGTGCCTATGCCGACTCTGACTTTGAACGATCCGCCGGTGACTGGCAGCAACAGAACGGTGCGGTCTGGACGAACGGCACCCTCATTCTCGCCGCAGGCGGCGAATATGCTCTGCCGGTTAAATTCACTCTGCGCACCGACTGCGACTACGAGCTGGAAATTGAAGGACGTGCCGCCGGCTTTCCAATGTTTGGAGAAAATCAGCTCAAGCTTTCCAAAGATTGGAAAAAAATCAGCCTGCGTTTCCGGTCATTGCCTGCCCTGAGCGACGCCAAAGGAGGAGTCGAAGGGGAAAAAATTGTGCCGGGCGGCGCGCCGGTCGAAATCCGTTCCATCAAACTGCGCCGGATGATGAGCAATCCGTTCGATTCGCAGTTCATGTTTTATCTCAACCGGCTTGCGCATCTCGACTTCGGCGTGTCGTACAGCACCAATCAGCGCGTTTCTAAAATGCTGCTCGACGGCATCGGTCCGTCACTGATGCTGACGGTTCCGGTTTTCTTTGTCGGGCTGATCACCTCGGTGATGCTTTCTCTTTTCTGCGCCTTCTGGCGCGACACCTGGGTCGATCGCTTTTTCGTCATTTTCTCCGTCGCGCTGATGAGCGTTAACTATCTGGTCTGGATTGTCGGCGGACAGTACCTGCTCGGATTCAAACTCGGCTGGTTTCCTGTCTGGGGTTTTGAAGATCCGCGCTACCTGATTCTGCCGGTGCTGATCGGCGTTTTCAGCGGACTCGGCGCCGAACTGCGCTTCTACCGCACCATCATGCTCGACGAAGCGCACCGCGACTACGTCCGCACCGCGCAGGCCAAAGGCGTCAGCCGCCTCGGCGTGCTGTTTAAACACGTTTTGAAAAACGCGATGATTCCCATCATCACCAACACCGTCATTGCCATTCCGTTCCTCTACACCGGCAGTCTGCTTCTCGAGAGTTTCTTCGGCATTCCCGGCCTCGGCTACCTCGGCATCAACGCCATCAACTCGTCCGACGTGGATGTCGTCCGCGCCATCGTGCTGGTCGGCTCGATCATATTTGTCATCGCCAACCTCTTAACCGACATCTGCTATGCACTGGTTGACCCGCGGGTAAAATTGAAATGAGCGAAAAAGGAAACAGTCTCTGGTCTGATGCCTGGCGGCGGTTGAAGAAGAACCGTCTGGCGATGATCTGTCTCGGCGTTGTCGTGTTTTACACGGCGCTGGCGCTCTATGGCGAAGTGGTCTACCGCTACTATCAGGCAAAAGATCAGACCGCCTTTTACCAGAAGACCGATCTCAATCAGGCCTATCAGCCACCGTCTTCCAAGCACTGGATGGGTACCGACGCGCTTGGCCGCGACGTGACGCAACGGCTGATTCAGGGAACGCGCATCGCCTACAAAGTCGGCATCATCACCGCGCTCATTGCCATTCCGATCGGCGTTTTCTTCGGCTGTCTGGCGGGTTACTTCGGCGGGCGGGTGGATAGCTTTGTCGTATGGCTCTATTCCACGGTCGCCTCCATGCCGGGCCTCTTGTTTATTCTCGCGATCGCCATGGTGGTCGGAAGGGGCTTGCTCGGAATTTATCTCGGTATCGGTCTCACCACCTGGGTCGGGCTCTGCCGCCTGATCCGCGGTGAAGTGATTAAGCACAAAGAGCAGGCCTACGTCATGGCGGCCAAGGCGCTCGGCCTCAGCTGGCCGCGCATTTTATTCCGCCACATCCTGCCTAACGTTTTCCATGTCATCATCGTCACCTTCACCCTGCGCTTTCCGGCGGCGGTCAGCACCGAAGTGTTCATGAGCTTCCTCGGCATCGGCGTCGTCAGTGAACCGTCGTGGGGCGTCATGATCAACAGCGCGCGCATGCGGCTCTGGCAGGGCGTCTGGTGGGAAATGACCTTTGTCACGTTGGCCATCTTCGGTCTCGTGCTCGCCTTCAATCTGCTCGGCGACGCCTTGCGCGACGCCCTCGACCCGCGTCTTCGTACCGAAGGAAATTGAAATGGAAACAGAAGTAACCATTATCGGCGGAGGAGTGATCGGGCTGGGGATTGCGGCGCGGCTGGCTCCTCGTGTGAAGTCGCTGGTGCTCTTTGAGCGGCACGACGCCTGGGGGCAGGAAATTTCTTCGCGCAACAGCGAGGTGCTCCATTCCGGAATTTATTATGCGCCCGATTCGCTGAAGGCCGCTTTTTGCGCGAAAGGCCAGCGCATGCTGTATGAACTGGCGGCGGAGGCCGGTATTCCGCACCGCCGCTGCGGAAAAATCATTATCGCTTCGTCGGAAGCTGAAGAGACCGATCTGCTTCGTTTGAAAGCATGCGGCGAGCGCAACGGTGCGGAAGGGCTTCGCCTGTTGACAGGCGCAGAGGTGGTGGCGCGCGAACCGTCCGTCAAAGCGGTGGCAGGACTGCTGGCCCCGGACTCAGGCATCATTAATGCCCATACTCTGATGGATGTGCTGGCGACCCGCGCGCAGGACGCCGGCGCCGATCTGATTCGCGGGGCCGAAGTGACCGGCCTTGAAAAGGTTTCCCCTTCGAGCTCCCTCAGGGCAGGCAATGGTTGGAAAATTTCTTACCGCGACGTGGACGGCGAAGACACGCTGACTTCCCGCGTGGTCATCAACAGCGCAGGACTTGGTGCGCAGGCCGTGATGGCGATGGCGGGCATTGATCCTGAAGCGGCAGGTCTGAAACTGCATCTTGCCAAAGGCGAATACTTCACGGTGCCGTCCAAATATCGGAACCGGCTGAACTCCATGGTCTATCCGGTGCCACATAAAAATCTGACCGGACTTGGCGTTCACACTGTGCCGGACCTGTCCGGCGGATTTAAGCTGGGACCAAACGCCTTTTATGTGGACTCAATTGATTACACGGTTGACGAATCTCACGCCGCAGAATTTTATGAAAGCGCCCGCAAATATCTGCCGTTTCTGCAGCCGGACGATCTGGTCCCGGCGATGAGCGGCATTCGTCCGAAGCTGTCGGCGGAAAACGAACCGGCCCGCGATTTTTATATCCGGCACGAAGCGGAGCGCGGAGCGGCGGGCTTTTTTAATCTGGCGGGCATGGAATCGCCGGGGCTGACCTCGTGCTGCTCTATCGGCGATTATGTTGCGGAGATGGTCTGCGACGTTTTGGGATGAGACCTCTTTACGGGGCGATTTCTTTTTGCAGGGCCTCGACATCTAAATTTTTAATCCACGAGGGAATGTTTCCCCAGATCGCATGGAAGC
>JBAXDG010000079.1:0-6026 GCA_037141075.1 Kiritimatiellales bacterium | reverse complement strand
TATGACGGGAAGGGCGTGATGACCTCCCAGCTGTTCGGAGACCACGCCGTGATGCAAGGCGGCGGCGAGGTGAAGATCGACGGACTCCGGATCGAGTTCTATAAAGAGGGCAAAACCGTGGTGACGGTGACTTCTCCGTACTGTTTTTATAACCAGAAAACCCGCGAAGCGCATTCCGACGCGCCGGTGGCCGCCGATATGGATCGGATGAAGATGACCGGTCGCGGATTTCTTCTCCTGTCGAGCAACAGCACCGTTCGGGTGTTCGACGACAGCCGGGTGGTGATTAAGGATGCGGCCAAGACGATGGCGGGCGAAACCGCCGGAACCGTTGCGACCAATGGAGCCATTGCGACCAATACGGAGACCGTGATCACTTCGAAGGAGCTGTTTCTTGACTATAAGGCCCGCAAAGCCCGGTTTGAGAAAAATGTGCATGTGAAGGATTCGAAGATGGAGATGTTCTGTGACGAGCTGGAAATTCAGACAGGACAAGACAATCAAATTAACTGGATCGGCGCATCCAACGGCGTTAGAATCCTGAGCGAAGGGAGAGAAGCTCTCGCCGGGAATGCGACCTATGACGTCAAAACGGACGAAATTGTGATGAACGATAATCCAAGAATCATTGACGGGAAAAATATGCTCATGGGTGAACAGATTCGTTTTTGGCGAAGCGACAAACGCATGGTGTGCCAACCGTCAGCCCGCATGGTGGTTTACACGGAAAAAAAGTTTAAAACCGATATTTTTGGGAAGTGACATGGAAGAGACCTATTTAGTCCGGACGGAAAAACTGGTTAAGAGCTATCGCGGGCGAACCGTGGTGAATGAGGTGGATGTGAATGTCCGCCCCGGAGAGATCGTCGGATTGCTTGGCCCGAACGGCGCCGGCAAGACGACGACCTTTTACATGGTGACCGGGCTGATTCACCCGACAGCCGGGCAGGTCTGGTTTAAAGACCGCAATATTTCCAACGTTCCCATGTATAAGCGCGCCCGGATGGGGATGGGTTATCTTTCACAGGAGCCTTCGATTTTCCGCAAGCTGACGGTGCAGGAAAACGTGATGGCGATTCTTGAAACGCTGCCGATTTCGGGCCGCGAGCGCCGCGACCGGCTGGAGTTCCTGCTGAACGAACTCAAGATCGCTCATTTGTCAAAACAGCGTGCCTATACGCTTTCCGGCGGCGAACGCCGTCGGCTGGAAATCACCCGTGCGCTGGTGACTAATCCGTCGCTGATCCTGCTCGACGAGCCGTTCAGCGGTGTGGATCCGCTGGCGGTTTATGAGGTGCAGGAGATCATCAAAGATCTGCGCGCGAAAGGACTTGGTGTGCTGATCACCGACCACAACGTGCGGGAAACGCTGGCGGTGGTGGATCGGGCGTATCTGATGTGCGAAGGAAAAGTGCTGCGCGAAGGGGCCAGTTCATTTTTGGTTAATGACGAGATGAGCCGCGAGCTCTATCTGGGTCCGCGGTTCAGTATGTAACAGAAAGGAGAAGCTCATGCAGGTGCATATCACAGGACGACATGTAGAGATATCGGATTCAATACGGGAGCATATCTACGACAAGGTCGAGCGGACTCTGATCGATTTCCAGCGCGTCGAAGACGTGCGCATCGTGCTGGATTTGCAGAAGTTGATTCATTCAGCTGAGGTTTTGGTTCAAGGTAAAAACATTCACGTGGAAGGCAAGGCGTCTTCCGAAAACATGTACACATCCATTGACGAGGCCCTTGAAAAGGCTGAGCACCAGCTGCGTAAACTGCGTCAAAAGGTGCAGGATCATCACCACCACCCGGAACATTAAACGGAAGTTGCTGCTGTGGCGATTACACTGAAAGAATTGCTGGTTGCCGGGGCCGGCCGCCTTTCACTCGAACTGGTGTGGGGCGAGGGTCGTCTGGATCGGCCGATCGAGGAAAAGGCGATTAACCGGCCCGGCCTTGCGCTGACCGGCTTTTTTCAGTATTTCGCCCAGCGCCGCCTGCAAGTGTTCGGGCTGGCGGAATTCACCTATCTGAAAAGTCTGAGTACGGAAGAACGTGCGATCCGTTTGCGCGAAATGTTTGAGAAAAACGTTCCGGCCGTGATCATTTCCCGCAACCGCAATCCGCTTCCGGAATTGCGGGAGTTGGCCGAGGAATACGGAACCCCGCTGTTCCGTACCGCAATGATTACCAGTCACTTCGTCAATGAATGCACGCTGTTGCTGGAGGAGTTAACCGCGCCGCGCGACCGGGTTCAGGGCACCATGCTTGAAATCATGGGGATCGGTGTACTGCTTCAGGGACCGGCGGGAATCGGTAAAAGTGAAACCGCGCTTTCGCTGATCGGGCGCGGCTACAGTCTGGTGGCCGATGATGTGACCGAGATGGTGCGTGCTGGCGGACGCGTGATGGCTTTCGCCCACGAAATGACGCGTTATCACATGGAAATTCGCGGCGTAGGCATCGTGCATGTCCCCAGTCTTTTCGGCGTGTCGGCCATCCGGCGTGACGCCATGCTCGACATGGTGATTAATCTGCATCCCTACAAGAATGATGCGGATGAAGAGCGTACGGGGCTTGAGCCTACCGAAATTGAAATTCTCGGGATCAAAATTCCCCATTTCTCGTTGCCGGTCAGTTCCGGCCGCGACATGGCAAATATTGTTGAAGCGGCGGCTTTAAACTATAAACTGAAACTGCTTGGACATGATGCGGCTAAAGAACTGGATGAAAAACTGATTGGCAACTTCCTTCGCAAGGCGGCGAAATAATGGCAAAAGAAAAAGTCATCTCACGTGAGCTTGAAGTGCTCAACAGATACGGCATCCATGCCCGGCCTGCCGCATTGCTGGTTAAGACCGCCGGTAAATTTTCGTGCGATATTTTCATCGGAAAAAAAGGCGAGGAAGTCTCCGCCAAGAGCATCATGGGGTTGCTTACGATTGAAGGATATCAGGGCGCGAAACTCAGTGTGCGCGTTGTCGGCATAGATGCCGAAGAAGCTCTGGCTGAAATAGCAGAACTCTTTGAGAAAAAATTCTTCGAGGAGTAACTTGTCCGAAGAACCCACAGTTGTCTCTGGCGAACTCGTCCTGCAAGGGATCGGGGTGTCGCCCGGGGTGGCGATCGGTGAGGTGGTTGTTTTTGCGCAGGAAGGCGCAACGGTTTCGGAACGGGTTATCAGTGAACAGGATGTTCCGCTTGAAATTGCCCGCTTTGAAGAAGCGCTGATTAAAACCCGCCACCAGATTTCCGATCTTCAGCATAAAGTAAGTGCTGCGCTCGGCGAAGAGCACGCCAGCATTTTCGATGCCCACCTGCTGGTTGTGGATGATCGCTATTTTGTCGAAGAGGTGATTCGCGGCCTGCGTGATAAACAGCGAAATGTTGAAGTGGTGCTCGCCGATGTGGCCGGACGGTACATCGAAATGCTCAGTCGTGTCGAAGATGATTATCTGCGAGAGCGTGCCGCTGACGTGAGGGATGTCACCCGCCGCATCAGTAAAAATCTCGCTGGCGAGCGGATGGATCGCATGGATCAGCTTGAACGTCCTTGTATTGCCGTTGCGCACGACTTTTCACCATCCGATACCGCCGGGATGAACCGCGATATCGTACAGGCACTTGTAGCTGATACAGGCAGTGCCACATCGCACACGGCGATCATGGCCCGTGCGCTGGAAGTCCCGGCAGTCGTCGGATTGCACAACATCAGCAAGCAGGTCAGCTCGGGCGAGACCCTGCTGGTCGATGGTGGTAAGGGACTTGTTATCATCCGCCCGACTTCCGAGCGACTGCTTGCCTATGCACAAAGGGCCGAAGATCATAAAAGCATCCTCTGCGAGCTTGAGACGCTCAAAGACAAACCGTCTGAAACCAAAGACGGCTATTATGTGCCCATTGCGGCCAATATTGAGTTGCCAACCGAAATTCCAGCTATTGAAAAATATGGCGCAAAGGGAATCGGCCTCTTCCGCACGGAGTTTCTGTTTCTTAACGAAAACGAACTGCCGGATGAAGACGAGCAGACCCGGGTCTACAGTAAAGCCGCCGATCGTTGCGTACCCGACAACGTCGTCATCCGCACGCTCGATCTTGGCGGAGATAAATTTTCATCCACGCTGAAAGTCGCGCCGGAAATGAATCCGTTTCTCGGCTGGCGCGCCATTCGCTTCTGTCTGGCCAATCCGGCGTTTTTCAAAATTCAGTTGCGCGCCATTCTGCGTGCGGCCGCTGGACGCAATATCTCCATGATGTATCCGATGGTTTGCTCTCTCAGTGAAGTGCTGCAAGCCAATGAAATTCTCGAGGAATGCCGGCAGGAATTGCAAAAAGAGGGACTTCCCTGTGCAAAAAAACTGCCGGTTGGTGTCATGATCGAAATCCCTTCCGCCGCGCTCACCGCAGACCTCATCGCGCCGCATGTCGACTTCTTCAGCATCGGCACCAACGATCTGATCCAGTACACGCTGGCCGTTGACCGGGGGAACGAAAACGTTTCGCACCTCTATATGCCGACGCACATTTCCATTCTTAAACTTATCCGCCAGACGGTGCTGGCCGGACACGCAAACCGCATTCCGGTTGCCGTCTGCGGGCAGATGGCCGCCACACCTGAACTGGTGCCGCTGCTGATCGGCCTCGGTGTGGATGAGCTCAGTATCAGTCCGCCGTCCGTACCGATGATCAAAGACGTTATTCGCAACCTGCACTATTCCGAGTGCCGGACGCTGGCTAAAGACGCTTTGCGGGGCGGCACCAGTGCCGATGTCCTGGCTCAGTGCCGTGAGCTGCTCAAGAAAACGTCTCCGGAAATTCTTGAGTTGATCAGCTGAAGCGGGTACATTCCTTGGAAATCCATTAATCCGGATAAACGAATTAATAAGAGGAAATACCGCTATGAGCAAAATCCGTGTCGACCATGTTTTCACATCCGAATCGGTTTCTGAAGGCCACCCAGACAAAGTCTGCGATCAGATTTCCGACGCCATCCTTGATGCCTGCCTCGCGCAGGATTCCAAAAGCCGCGTGGCCTGCGAAACGCTCGTCAGCACCAATCTGGTTGTTAATGCCGGCGAAATTACCTGCTCTGGCTGGGATAAGATCGACCCGGAAGCCATCGCACGTAAAGTAGTGCACGAAATCGGCTATGATCGCGCCGAACTCGAATTCTGCGCCGACACCTTTGAATATCAGAATCGTCTTCATGGACAGTCGCCCGACATTTCACAGGGCGTCACCGCGTCCGAAACCCATGAGCAGGGCGCGGGCGACCAGGGCATGATGTTCGGCTATGCTTCCGACGAAACCGAAGCGCTGATGCCGGCGCCGATTTACTACAGCCACCTGCTGCTCGACGAGCTGCAGAAAATCCGCAAAGCCGGCACTATTCCTTATCTGCGGCCCGACTCTAAATCGCAGGTCTCCATCAAATACGTCGATGGACGCCCTGACCACATCACCTCCGTGGTGATTTCGCACCAGACCGCCGACGTGCCGCTCGAAACGATCCGTAAAGACCTCATCGAAGTGGCGAAACGGGTTCTCGGCCCGACCGGTTTGCTCAAAGGCAACGTCGAATACTTTATCAACCCGACCGGCAAATTCGTCATCGGCGGACCGCACGGCGACTCCGGGCTCACCGGCCGCAAAATTATCGTCGACACCTACGGCGGCGTCGGCAGCCACGGCGGTGGAGCGTTCTCCGGAAAAGACCCGTCCAAGGTTGACCGTTCTGCCGCGTACTACGCCCGTTATGTGGCCAAAAACATTGTTGCCGCCGGACTGGCCAAAAAATGCGAAGTGCAGGTGGCCTACGCCATCGGTATCGCCAAGCCGCTCAGCATTAACGTAGACACCTACGGCACCGGCAAGCTGGAGGACAGCGAACTGGAAGCCATCGTTTCTTCCGGAAAAATCTTCGATTTCCGCCCTGCGGCGATCATTAAAGAACTGGGTCTGCTCACGCCGAAAGGCTGGAGCTACCGCGACACCGCCGCCTACGGACACTTCGGACGTCCGCAGTTCCC
>JBAXDG010000078.1:0-6029 GCA_037141075.1 Kiritimatiellales bacterium | reverse complement strand
ACTTTTTCAATATGCTTCGGCACGTTGCGCACCAGCAGCACGTTGAATCCCGGATTATACTGCGCGCTGGCGCCGGGCGGAAAGGGCACGGTGCTGAAAAAGTCGCGCACATCCAGCAGTCCGCCGTGCGGATCTTCCGTCTGTGCGGCCATTTTGCCGCCGACCGACGGCATGATATCAAACTCGGCCGCCACCATTTGCTGCGGCGCTTCATAGTTTACCGGCGTCAGGCTGACCATGTTGGGGCCGATTTCATATTTCATGCCGGCTATCTGTGTCACGATATCGAGCGTTTCGAGCACGGAGAGGTCGGTGCCGGAAAACGTCACCGCAGGCAGAGGCGCGTCGGATGTTCCGAAAACCACCAGATTCGCCCCTTTGCATTCGGGGTCGAGCTTGCGGCAGAGCGCGGAAAGCTCCAGCACCACCTGCTGAATATCAGCATTCTGAAAGGCGACAGCCGGGATGCGGATGCTGTCCAGTTTACTGCGCAGGGCGGTAGCCTGCTTTTCAGCAGCTGTTATCTCGCGCAGTCCGGCGAGGGCGTTCGGTTTTTCCGCTTCGGTCTGCGGAGCGTTCCAGGCCGCCTGCACATTTCCCAGCATGCGGGCGCGGGTTATTTCATAGCCATTGGTTTCGCATCCGTCTTCGGCCGGCGCGAAGCGCGGAGCGACGAATGTTAAAACGAAAGCGATACCCAGCCGACCGGAAACTCTTCTCATAACTAAGCTCCTTGCAAGATGTGGTTAAAACTTTTGAAAAGTAATATTATAGAACACAAACGAGCAAGACATTATTGTTTGCCCCGCAAAAATTAATAACAGGGGGCCGGTTGATTTTTCGGAGAAAGCCTGTTAGTTTCTCGCGCTCAATTTGAGGAGGGGTGTCAGAGTGGTTTAATGAGCACGCTTGGAAAGCGTGTGTACCCTTAAAAGGTACCGGGGGTTCGAATCCCCCCCCCTCCGCCATGTAGCAGAGTTTGCTTTGCAAACACGCTACATGGCTACCCCGAAGCGTGCTTTGCTCTGCTTCGGGGCGCCAAAGGCCAAATTGGTTCTTTCACCCCGCATCCTGCATGGAGTTTCTTCCGCTAATGCAGACTTTCCATATAAGCATCAGCAGCAGAGTTCGCAGAGCGAACACACTGCATGGCTGCCGTGAAGCGTGCCGGAGGCTCTGTTTCACGGTGCCAGTCAATGGTTGATTCTTCTCGCTGTTCATGAAAATAATCCAGTCATGCCCGAAAAGCTGAAATATTGCGTTTATGTGCTCTTCAGTCATGCCGACGAAAAACTCTACATCGGGTACACCGAGAACCTGCAACAACGGCTCACGGCACATTTTCACGGACAATCTCCCGCCACAGCTCCGCGCCGCCCCTTTACTCTGCTGTATTGTGAATATCACCTCGCAAAACGGGACGCCATGCGGAGGGAAACCTATTTTAAAAGCTCGTCCGGCAAGAGAACTCTCAAGCTGATGTGCAAGGATTCGCTTGAAGAACTACGCCCTGAGTGAAATCATCCCGGCATGGGTATCTACGACAGAGATTACATGAAAGCGCCGCAGGCGCAGTCCCGCATTCCGAAACCCACTCTTTGGCAGCGGTTCCGCTTTTGGCTTTGGCGGCTATTCCGGGCGAAAAAGAAATAGGTGGAGAAGATGGTTGTCGGGAAAGCTAACCGGCGGCAGCGGTTTTGTTTCAAGGCATGCCGACAAAAGGCGAACCGGAGAGGCTAGAATTTAGGGAAATAAAACTCATCAACTACAATGTAATATGAGTGTCGGGCTCCGTAGTAATTTGTGCGTGGCACCAGCCTGCCTGTTACTTCTATAGGGGCGAGCGAATATTCTTTTTGACTTAGTATTTCCGCCTCTTCTTCTCTTGAAACATCAGTATAAAACACGTCAATTTCGCGGTCGCCCTGTTCCAGCGAAAAGTATCGCTGTTCGGTGTGAACAAACCTGAACCGGCCTCGAATGGTGATTTTTGTTCCTACAAATTTTGAGGGAGAAAGCAATATATCGTTGATGCGCAAACCAGCTTGCACGAAGGCATCTTCCTTGGCTTCTTTCTTAGCTTTTTTCTCTTTAGCAGCAGCGGCGGCTTCTTTTTCTTCTAAATCGGCCTTTTCTTCAGCTTTTTTCTCTTTAGCAGCAGCGGCTTCCTCTTCTAAATCAGCCTTTTGCCTAGGTGTAACCCACTGCTTTTCATACAGGACAAGCCCGTTGGCCTTTTGCGTGGCAGCAAACTTTTCCTGTTTAAGTTTCTCTGTCCGATACGCCTCTCTTTCGGCCTGCTTGCGCTGGCTTACCGCCGCATAGTTTTTCGGGAACGCTATAACCTTTCCATCTTTTGCGATTACATCGCCGCCGTCATACATGTAGTAAGTGCTGCCGTTCTTAGTGACAGCTACAGAAGGGTTCCCCAGCGTTGCCACGATCTGAGACTCCGGATCACCGACCTTGAGATTTATTTCACCCAGCGCAACAAAGCTAACGGCAACCAATATCACCAGCAGACCTTTGAATTTCATACAAGACCCTTTGCTTTCCGGCACTCTACGAAGTCAAAGGACGGCTGACAAGGAAACAACCCTAGCGACCTATTGCGGTTTTTTTGTGTTCAGCAGGCGGTCTGGAGCGGTGCCTTAGCTTGCTGAAATAGAACGCCGACACGCATAGAAAACAGGGCAGACAGGGGCGGGAAGGTTATGCTTTACCGTTATGCTTCACGGCAGCCATATAGCGTGTTCGTATCCGAACTCTGCTATATGGCGGAGGGGGAGGGATTCGAACCCCCGATACCTTGCGGTACACACGATTTCGAGTCGCGCGCCTTCAACCACTCAGCCACCCCTCCGCGAAAAAGGTTCTACACGGTAGTGTCTTCGGGAGTGTCTGCCAAGCCATTTTCGAACGGTTCGGCCGACTCATCCGGCAGGGAATAAATGGACGAAGCCTCTGGCTTCGAGACGCTTTCCGACGTCTGCCGCCCAATGAATTCCTTGGCCAGCAGACGGTAGGCTTCCGCGCCTTTGGACTGCGGATCATATTCGGTGATCGGCTTGCCGTGGCTGGGCGCCTCGCTCAGCCGCACACTGCGCGGAATAAAGGTTTTATACAGCCGGTCGCCGAAATGTTTTTGAACCTCGGCGGCCACTTGCTGCGCCAGATTGGTGCGCACGTCATACATTGTCAGCACAATGCCTTCGATGGAAAGGCCGGGGTTGCCTGCCGCACGAACCTGGTCAATCACGCTGACGATCACGCTTAATCCTTCGAGCGCCAGATATTCCGCCTGAATCGGAATCACAATCGAGTCAGCGGTATAGAGCGCGTTCATAAAAAGAATGCCGAGCGACGGCGGACAGTCGAGCAGGATCACGTCATACTCATCCTGCTCCACGATCGGACGCAGGGCATTTTTTAGGCAGTGCAGATAATTATCCATGCGGGCGATCGCCACTTCACAACCCGCCAGATCCAGCTCCGACGGAATCATATGAAGTTTCTTGGTCGCTGTCGGTTTAATCAGCGTACGGATATCCGCCTCGCCGAGCAGCGCGGAATAAATGCTCGCGCCTTCCTCTTTTTCCAGTCCGAGAGCGCTCGTCGCGTTGGCCTGCGGATCGAGATCGATCAGCAGAACATTCTTGCGGCGTTCGGCCAGCGCGGCGGCCAGATTGACGGCGGTTGTCGTTTTACCGACGCCGCCCTTTTGATTTGCGAGTGCAATAACTTTGGTGCTCATGTGCGGGCTAGAATAGCTCATAGGCCAGCACGCTCAACCCGAAAATGGCGGCGGTTTCAGTTCGCAGAACCTGATTCCCGAATGTAACGGGAATTGCGCCCGCCGCAACGGCGGCATTAACTTCCTCTGCGGTGAAATCGCCCTCCGGCCCGATCAGCAACGCGGCGGTTTTAATCTTTGCCTTTTCCAATGTTTGGAAAGCTTGGCGGAACGGCTTGGCGTTTGGATGCAGTGAGCCGATGAAAGCGGCATCAAAGGTTCCAAGGATTGGAACAATGGATGAAAATTTTTCCAGCCTCTGGAAATCCGGCATCCAGGCGGTGCCGCACTGCTGCGCCGCATTACGGATAATTGATTCGCCGCGGTCGGCCATCTTTTCAATTTTACCCGAGGGCAGGCTGGCGTTTTTTGTAATCACCGGCTGAATACGGCGGACGCCCAGTTCGGTCGCCTTTTGCAGAATCAGTTCAAAGCGGTCCGGTTTGCAGACGGCTTGAATGAGCGTAATTTCCACGGCGGGCGGCGGAACCGTTTCGCGGGCGGTGATCCGGACGGCCACTTCTTTTTTGGTAACGGCATCAACGATGCCTTCGGCGCGTGTTCCCTGTCCGTCGAACAACGTCAGCTCCTGACCCGCCTCGACACGCAAAACCCGCGCGAGGTGGTGCGACTCTTTGGGTGAAAGCACGACCAGATCGGCTTTCAACGCCGCAGATTCGGCGAAGCTGTTAATCCTCATTTATCTTTTTCCAGAGCTCGCTTGTGTTCGTAGAATTTTTCAGCCGCCTTTTGCATTTTCTGCACCAGCGGGAAATGTTTCTCGTTCAAAATCGCAACCGCCTCTTCCAGCTTTTTCTTTTCTTTACTGCCGAGTCCCTGCGGAATTTCAATCTGCACAACAATGTGCTGGTCGCCGGTGCCGTAGCGCGGACTGGTGATGCCTTTGCCTTTCATCCGGAACACTTTGCCGCTTTCCGTGCCGGCAGGAATTTTTAGTGCGGCGCTACCGTGAATGGTCGGCACATGCACTTCGCCGCCAAGCATGGCGATATGGAAGGGTACCGGCACTTCGCAAACGATATCGAGGTCATTGCGTTTGAAGAACTCGTGTTCACGGACGTGCAGTACGATGTAAAGATCGCCTGCCGGGCCGCCGCGCAGTCCGCCTTCGCCCTTGCCGGCGATGCGCAGACGCGATCCGGTTTCGACTCCGCCGGGAATTTTTACGTCGATGGTTCGTTTGTTGCGCACCAGTCCTTGGCCGTGGCAGGTTGTGCAAGGCTTTTCAATCACCTGACCGCTTCCGCGACAGGTCGGGCAGGTCTGGCGGAATTGAATAAAGCCGCCGCCGCTGACCACCTGACCCGCGCCGCGACAGGTCGAGCAGGTTTTGCGTCCGGAGCCCGGTTCCGCGCCGCCGCCCTTGCAGCGTTCGCAGGTCTCGTTGACATTGATACGGATTTCCCGCGAGGAGCCGAGGACAGCTTCCTCAAAATCAATTTCAAGGTCGAAGCGCAAATCCGCACCTTCCTGCGGTGCGTTTGGATTTTGCGTGCGTCCGCCGCCGCCGAAAAAGTTTTCAAAAATACTGCCGCCGCCGCCCGATGCGCCCATGAAAGTGCGCAGGGCTTCTTCGAGGTCGATTCCGCCGCCGCCGAATCCGCCATAGCTTCCACCGCCGCCGCCGCCGCGCCCCGCGCCGAAGGCAGCGTGACCGAACTGGTCGTACTGCTGGCGTTTCGAGGTGTCGCTGAGCACTTCGTAGGCTTCGGAAACTTCTTTAAATTTTTCCTCGGACGCTTTGTCGCCGGGGTTTTTGTCGGGGTGATACTGAATGGCCATTTTTCGGTAGGCCTTCTTAATCTCCTCGGCGGACGCGCCTTTGGCGATGCCCAGCACTTCGTAATAATCTCTCTTTTGACCGGACATTATTCAGATTCCTTTTGTTCGGTCTGTTCCGCAGGACCGCTGGAGATGATGACTTGCGCGGCGCGCAGCAGTTTGTCGCCGAGCATGTAGCCGCGGCGGACCTGTTCAAGAACGGTTTCCGCCGGTTTATCCGATGGCATGTGCAGGATGGCTTCGTGGCGATGCGGATTAAAGGTTTCGCCAACGGTGTCGATGGCGGTTACGTTGAATTTTTTCAGCACATCCAGCAGCTGATTGTAAACCATCCGGAAGCCTTCGGTGACGGAGCAGTCGGTCTGGTGAGCTTCCGCACTTTTGAAGCCCATTTCGAAATGGTCGATGATCGGCAGCATTTCGAGGAAAAGCG
>JBAXDG010000077.1:0-6105 GCA_037141075.1 Kiritimatiellales bacterium | reverse complement strand
CTCCATTGCATTTGTCCAGCGCACCGGCGCCGCTTTCTGCAACGTCAACGGCAAACCCGACCCCCTCAAGCATGAACCGCAACATTTGAAGATTCTCTAAATCATCGTCGACCGCCAGGATGTGGAGAACGGGTTGTCCGGGCGCAATGCGACGGACTGCCTTGGCGTTTCCTGTTTTTTCCGAACGGCCCTGCCGGGCCGTGAAGGTGAACCGAAAGGTGCTGCCCGCTCCGGGAATACTGCGCAGCACGATGACATTACCACCCAGCGCCTGCGCATAACGGCGGCTCAGGGGCAGTCCCAGTCCGGTTCCTTTCCCTAACTGCTGTCCACGTCCGGCCTGTTCGAAAAGATTGAAGATCCGTTCAAGCTGCCCGGCATCTATCCCGTCGCCGGTGTCCTCCACATCCACCGTCAGCACTAACCCGTTGTCGGTGCCGGTTCGGCGGAATCCCGCCGACAGGCAGACGCGCCCCTGCTTTGTAAACTTGATCGCGTTGCCGACCAGATTGAGCAGCACCTGACGGATTTTCCCCTTATCCGCATAGAGAAATTGCGGCAAATCCGGTGCCATCACAATTTCAACAGGAACAGCTCCACGGTGTTTCTGCCCGCTTATCACCCGGACAGAATCCAGCAGGGAATAAAAATCAAAGTCCGAAGCCGCCAATACAATGTCTTGTACATCCGTCTGGACAATCCCCAGAATGTCGTTGATCAGTTCCAGCAGATGCTCACTGCTTCGGACAATGGACGGCAGGGATTCACTGGCAGTCGGGCATTCGCTGCACTCGCGGCTCATGATCTGAGCGTGGCCCAGCACCGCATTAAGCGGCGTGCGGATTTCGTGCGACATGTTGGCCAGAAACATAGTCTTGGCTATTGCTGCGGCGGCGGCCTTATCCGCCATGTCATTGGCCCGCGAAGTGGCCTTTACCAGCGCCGCCTCGTTCTGCCGGCGGAGCCGGATATTCGTCAGCATCTGAGCAAAGAGGAAAAGAAGGACGCGCTCTTTTTCTGAGTAGGAATGATGTCTTCGGACCGAATCAAAGCCGACAAACCCGAGGCAGTCATCCCTATGCGTAAGAGGAATGGTTAAAAGGCTCTTGATCTGTTGCGGCTCCAGAATATCCCGTGCGCCGCCGGGCGGCAGTGCCGTTACGTCGGGGTAATAAACGGCATCACCTCGCCGATGCGTTCCCACCCAGTCCGGCAGTTCCGCCAGCGACACCGCCTGCAAGGCTTCAATTTGAGGACCGATTCCATCTCGGCACCATTCGAACGTGTTGATGCATGTCCCTCCGGAAAAATCATAGTCAAAAATATAGGCCCGATCCGCTTCGACAAACTCTCCCAGATTTCTCAGCGCCGTCTGGACAGACTGATCCACCTCTTCTAGCGGCAGATTGATGTATGTCGTGGCAATATCCATTAGTATTTTTTGAAGCAGAGATTGCTGCACCAGCGCATCTTCGGCCTGCTTGCGGTCGGTAATGTCGCGACTGACGCCAAGCAGTCCGATAACTTTTCCGTCCGCAGAGACAAGCGGAGCCTTCAATGTGTCGATCAGAATCCGTCTTCCGTCGGGATAGGTGATCCACTCCTCATTGTGCCGCGCTTTATTCTGCGCCATCATGATGCGGTCATTCTCACGGAAGAACTCGGCAATTTCTTTCGGGAAGATATCCTCGTCCGTATGTCCGATAATCTCCTCGCGCGATTTACCCAGAAACTCTTCGAAAAACGGATTGCAACCGAGATAGATGCCGTCGGGATCTTTGAAGAATACAATCTCCGGAAGCGAGTCCAGCAGGTTGGATAGCAGGGCTGTCTGCCGGGACAGAGCCTCCTCCATCTGTTTTCGCGGCGTAATGTCACGGGCATAACCGGTTGTTCCAATCACAGCACCCTGCCCGTCAAAGACAGGCGTTTTGTAGGTTTCAAACCACTTAGCCACCCCTTGTTCATAAACCTGTTCTTCCACCATGACCGGTTTCCGCAGTTCCATAACAGCAAAATCATCTTTGCGGTATTTCTCCGCCAGCTCTGCAGGCCAAATATCCAAATCCGTCAGGCCCGCCAGATCGCTCGCCTGTTGTTTACCGCAAGCGGTTGCGAAAGCCTCGTTCACGGCCAGAAACCGGCTCTCCGCATCTTTAAGCCAAACGAGACCCGCCTGGTTTTCAAGAATGGCAGACAGGTAGGATTCGCGCAGACTGAGCGCCGCCTCGGCTTGCTTTCGGACGGTGATATCCCAATTGGTGCCGGTCATGCGCAAAGGCCGGCCGGATGCGTCGTGTTGCACCTTGGCCAGCGCGCGAATATAGTGAACGGTTCCGTCCGGCCAGAGCACACGGAACTCGGTGTCGAATTCTTTTTCGCCGCGCAACGCCATTTTTATTTCTTCATCGCCGCGATGACGATCATCAGGATGAACTCCGGCCTGCCAAGCCTCATAGGCACCGCCGAACTGCTTCCGCGTGATCCCGTACAAGGCAAACATCTGTTCATCCCAGATCAGTTCGTTATTGATCACCTCGTAATCCCAGATGCCCACGCCGCCGGCCTCGGCCGCCAAGGTCAGCCGGTCTGTGGTGTATTGCAACTCTCCGGTGAGTTGCCGAGCCAGCCATTCAGCTTTCGAACGCGTGCTCTGCAACATAAATAGCAGACGGGCAAGCAGCAGAGTGATGGTTGTTCCGGCGACGGCTAGGATCCAGACTCCGGCGTATTCTGCGGCGGTCAATGGAGTAACTGACTGGGAGAACTGTAATATCCAGTTCTGATTGGCAACTACGATCGGCACATGAAGGGTCATCATGTTAGCCGGACTGTGGGACAATCTGCCAACCGCCTTGGAATCATAAAGCAACGCTGCAGAACAAATCTGCCTTCCGTCAAAAACTTCCAGGTGAATGCGCTGTGCATTTATCAGATCCCATCTTCCCAGAATGCCTTGCATGAGATCATTCATCCGGTAGGGGCTGTAGACCCAGCCCAGGATAGCGGCGCGGCGCTGGGCGACCGTTTCATGGGGCATTCCAGAGCGGTACACCGGCACGTACATCAACGTGCCGACCTGAACATCTTGGTCGGTTTCCTGAACCAACTTAACTTTTCCTGAAAGAGCGGCGGCATCCCGATCACGCGCCACTTCCATCGCCGCCCGGCGGATCGGTTCGCTAAACATATCGTAGCCGAATGCGCGAAGATTGCGGTTCGTAAACGGTTCGAGATAGATAATCGAAGAGTAGATTTCGCGTTCGCCCTCGGGGCGCACCTGATAGGAAGGAAACCCTTCGGCACGAATCTCCTGAATATGCTGCACCAGCTTCTCGCGAGGAATCAGCAGGGCAAAACCTAAACCCTGAATACCGGGAAGCCGCCGTTCAACTTTCTGACGTTCGGTGAAACATTTCCATTCCTGACGGCTGACACCAACTGAGTGTTCGATAAACGCCGCTCCGCTGCGCAGAATCTGTTCGTGTGCCCCGAGCCGGTCAGAGATTTTCCCGCAGATTTCCTTGCATACGGATTCGAACTCCTTTTCCGCCGACAAATCTACCGCCGATTTCGCGCGCCAGATTGTCAGGCCAGTAGAAAGCAACCCCGCCAGCAGAAAAACCCAGATCAGCCAAACCCCGCGGCGCCCGCCATCTCCGGAAACGCCTTCGATTTTGGTCTTAGGTGAGTGACCGTCCATCCGTTTAATTTTTCTTGATACAGTCATTCATTGAGACCCAGATCACCGTTTTGAGTCGGGATTTTCGTTTTCTTTTGGCCTGTGCTTTTCAAGCACCTTAGCAAGCGAGTCAAGGCTGATCGGCTTGGGGAGATATTCATTCATGCCCGCCGCAAGATATCTCTCCCGGTCACCGGGCCGCGCATAGGCTGTTGCCGCACAGATGACGGCCGGACGGCGCCCGTCTGCCGTCTCTTTACGACGAATTTCCCGCACAGCATCCAGCCCGTTCATAACCGGCATTTCAATGTCCATGAAAATAAAATCAAAGGACTTCCCGGCCGCTTTCTCAACTGCCTCCAGTCCATTGCCGGCCACCTCCGTCCGGCATCCTAGCCGCCGGAGCATTAAGTCAAATACTTCCCGATTGGCGAGATTGTCCTCTACAATCAATACCGCCGACGCATTGGCATCGCCGGAGTCACAGAGAACCGCTCCGTCAGAATCTCCCGGGCCTGCGCTCTTCAAATCAGGAATGTCAAGAATGCCGTCAATAAGCTTCATCATTTCATCACTGCTCTGCAGAATGATGTCGGCCATATCCCGCAAAGCGGCGCTTGGCAACTCCTGTTTAAGCACCTGCCCTGTGCCAATAATGCTGCTCATCGGCGTGCGCAAATCATGACTCAGCTCAGACAAGAACTCGCCTTTGGCCAGACTCGATTTCTCCGTCCGCTCCTTAGCCGCCTGCATTCGCAACTCCGCCTCTTTCTGACAGGTGATATCAAGATGCGTACCGGTCATGCGCACCGGATTTTTCTGTGCATCCCAGACCGTAATCTGCCCCCTGCTCTGCACCCATATCCAATGCCCGCCCCTATGGCGGATACGAAACTCAGACCGGTAGTCCGCCGAACTGTCGCGTAAATACCGATCCAGCTGTTCGATGGCTTGCTGGAAGTCATCCGGATGAATCCATTTTTTCCAGAACTCTATGCGCGGCTCAACCTCCTCCGGAGGATACCCCAGCATAGCGCACCACGTTCCGTTGTACATTGCGCGGCCGGACGGAATATCCCACTGCCAGAATCCAAGCCCCGCCTGCTGCAGCGCCGCCTCAAACTCATGGTGCGAAAACTCCGGCGCACGGGCACGGCGGCTGCCGGCCACCACAGCCCAGATACTGTCGGACACCGCATGCAACATCTCAAAGTCATCCCGATGCCACTGACGGTCGCCCTGCAGATCGGCAAGACCGACAATACCCGCCGGGCTTCCGCGATCCGTAACCAAGGCGAACAGCGCCGATTGCGCCCCGAGCGCGGCCAGAATCTGCTGTTCGACCGCGGCCCCCGGCCCCATCTTCGAAACGCTCCCTATAGCAACTAAATGCTTTTTACGGAGTCTTTCCGCCAGCCAGGGAACGGATAACTCTGGATGGCTCATCATTTCAGCGGCTCCGGAAGATATTCCTGCAGAACACCATTCAACGGTCTTACCGGTCAACCGGCCGGCATCACTCAACTGAAAGAAAAACGCCCGTCCGGTTCCGGCGGCAGTCCCCGCCTTGCCGAGAATTTTCTTTATCCCTGCATCAGGACCGTCAGAGGATGTCTCTGATATGGTTTCGATTAAGTCCGATAGAAGCCGGTCATACCGCAGCCGTCGTTCTGTCGTATCCCGGCCTTCTGCGGCTGTCCGTAAACCACGCAATACGCCGATTGCCAGCGTTTCATCACCTTGGCGTACCGAGGAAAAAGAAGCTTCCACCCCAACGGTATACCCGGCAGGGTGTTGCAGATTCAGAGTGAATACGGCGCTGGCCCCGCGCAGGGCGCGCTCAATGGCCAGCCGAACCGTTTTTAGCGAATCCGCCGGACAAATTCCGTCAAAGGATACGCCGGTCACCTCTTCGCGGCGGCGGCCCAGCTGCTCCTCAAACCGCCGGTTTACCCCGGCGATCGTTCCATCGGGCTTCACCAGAATCACCATATCCGGCAGGAATTCAAAATAGGTTTGGAATTTCTCTTCCAGAGCCTCGGCCGCTCGGGAAAACTCCCGGCCACGGACAATCTGAACCGCCCGCTCGGAAAAATCACTCAAGATGACCGACGGATCGCCGTTGGTTTCATCGGCATCTGCAAACCGCTCGGCAAACTCACAAAGCCCGGCGTTCCCTCCAAAAAGAGCATCCAACAACGCGATCAACCGTTTTGTAATTCCGGGAACCGGAACACTGCCGCTGCGCCATTTTTGAATTGTGGCCAGCGAACAACCGCACAACAAAGCCAGATGGCGATTTGTCAGCCCGTACTTACTCTGGAACTCTTTTATCATCGCACTTTTGCCTCCTCAAATGCCGTATATTTAACCCGTATATTTTCCGAATTTTACATTGAAATAGTAAAAATGACAGACTATAA
>JBAXDG010000076.1:0-6111 GCA_037141075.1 Kiritimatiellales bacterium | reverse complement strand
GAAAACGGTTTATTTCGGTGTGCCGGTTGTGTATAAAGCGCGGTTCCAAGGTTCGGACCCGAGCGCAGCGAGAGAGGCCTCGCAGACGCGAGGCAGTGACCGCAGGGAGCGGCAAAACGGACGATTTATTGTGATTTAGACGGGAGGTTTTCATGTCAGGGCATAGTAAGTGGGCCAATATTAAGATCAGAAAAGGCAAAGCGGATGCCGTGCGCGGCAAGGTGTTCAGCAAGATTGCCAAGGAAATGACCGTGTCGGCGCGGATGGGCGGCGGCGATCCGGCGGGCAATATCACGCTGCGTTCGCTGATCGTGAAGGCCAAGTCTGTGAATATGCCCAACGACAACATTGACCGCGCCATCAAAAAAGGCACCGGTGAGCTTGAGGGCGGCGCGTTGGAAGAGCTGATGTACGAAGCCTATGCGCCGGGCGGGGTCGGCATTCTGGTGCAGGCGCTGACCGATAACAAAAACCGCGCGGCTTCCGAGATTCGGAATGCGTTCACCAAGAATGGCGCCAGTCTGGCTCAGCAGGGGGCGGTCAGCCGCAGTTTTCAGCGCAAGGGACAGATTTACATTGATGCCGCCGGAGTGGATGAAGACACGTTGCTGAATATCGTGCTCGAAGCGGGCGCCGAGGATATGCGCCGTGACGGCGACCAGTTTGAAGTGCTGACGGCGTTCACCGACTATTCCGCCGTGTGCGAAGCGATTACCAAGGCGGGCCTGACCGCCGCCTCGTCGGAGCTGACGATGCTTCCCGAAATGCCGACGGAGATTAAGGATAAGGCCAGGGCTCAGCAGGTGATGAAGCTGATCGAAGCCTTGGAAGAACTCGACGATGTCCAGAATGTCTACGGCGCATTTGAAATTCCCGACGCCATTCTGGCGGAAATGGAATGAATAAAGTCCGCATTTTAGGCGTCGACACCTCGCTGCGCTCGTCGGGCGTAGCGGTGATTGAGGTGTCCGGCCAGAAAATGCGCGCGCTGGCTTATGGCCGGATTCAGAATAAGCCGTCTTTGCCACATACCGGCTGTCTGGCGGCGATTCATCAGGAGATCGATAAGCTGATTACCGAATTTTCCCCCGACGAAGCCGCCATTGAGGGCGCTTTTTTTGCCAAGAACGCCAAAACGGCGATGATTCTCGGCCAGGCGCGCGGCGTGGTGCTGGCCGCCTGCGCGCTGCGCAGTCTGCCGGTCTATGAATACTCGCCGCGCTCGATTAAGCAGGCGACGGTCGGGGCGGGAGCCGCCACCAAAGAGCAGGTGGCCAAGATGGTAATGCGTTTGCTGGGACTGGCCGAACAGCCACAAGAGGATGCGGCGGATGCACTTGCGGCGGCGATCTGCCATGCCCACCAACGCGGCTTGCCGGAAGCCTTGCGTTCAAAACCGGTTTAATGTAGTTTTCGTGCCCTGTTTAAGAAACCAAAGGAGATAGACCTGATGGAACTCAAGGAAATCAAGAAAATCGTCGAGATGATGACCGAGAACGACCTCGCGGAATTTTTGCTCGAAGAAGAGGCTTTTACCCTGCAGCTCAAACGCGGTACCGCTGGCATAACCCAGATTGTCTCCGCCCCGCACCAGATGATGGCCGCCCCGGCCGCTGCCTCAGCCGCCGCTCCAGTTGCTGCTGCTCCGGCCGCACCCGCTGCTGACGCGAATGCAGGTCTGATTGAGATCAAGTCCCCGATGGTCGGCACCTTCTACCGTTCGCCGTCGCCGGATTCCGATTCCTTCGTGCAGATCGGTCAGGATATCACAGCCGACAGCGTCGTCTGTATTATCGAGGCCATGAAGGTGATGAACGAGATTCAGGCCGAGGTGAAGG
Organism: Kiritimatiellales bacterium; assembly: GCA_037141075.1. Lineage (GTDB taxonomy): Bacteria > Verrucomicrobiota > Kiritimatiellia > Kiritimatiellales > Tichowtungiaceae > Tichowtungia. The sequence continues at coordinate 4,273 of JBAXDG010000076.1, read as the reverse complement.
GCAAGATTAAGAAGATCCTGGTGGATAACGCCACGCCCGTACAGTTCGGTCAGGCGCTCTTCCTCGTTGAACCAGCCTAAACAGAAACTCGAAGCACGAAGCACGGAATACGAAACGGTTTTGGATTTGTTTCGGATTCCGAGTTTAGAATTTCGGATTTAACCGAAGGGTTTTTTATGTTTGAAAAAATACTGATTGCCAATCGCGGTGAAATTGCGCTGCGGATTATCCGGGCCTGCAAAGAGCTTGGCATCCGCTCGGTCGCGGTTTATTCGGAAGCGGACGCGGAATCGCTCCATGTTCAGATGGCCGACGAGGCCATTTGTATCGGTCCGGCGGCATCCTCTTCCAGTTACCTCAAAATGGCTAACATTATCAGTGCCGCCGAGGTGGCGGATGTGGACGCCATTCACCCCGGCTACGGCTTTCTGGCCGAAAACGCGCACTTCGCCGAAATCTGCCGGGACTGCAACATCACCTTTATCGGGCCGGATCCGGAAATTATCCGCAAGATGGGCGACAAGGCCATCGCGCGCGACACGATGAAAGCGGCCGGCGTGCCGATTACTCCCGGTAGCGACGGAATTCTCGCCACCAAGGAAGAGGCGCTGGAACTGGCCCATAAAATGGGTTATCCGGTTCTGATCAAAGCGGTCGCCGGCGGCGGCGGCAAGGGAATGCGCGTGGCGCATAACGACGTCAGTCTGGCGCAGGGTTTTATGATGGCCAGCGCCGAAGCCGGGAGCGCATTCGGGAATCCCGATGTGTTCATGGAAAAATACATCGAATCTGCCCGTCACGTCGAAGTACAGATCATCGGCGATAAGCACGGCAACGTGGTTCACCTCGGCGAGCGCGATTGCAGTATTCAGCGCCGCCATCAGAAGCTGGTGGAAGAGTCGCCTTGTCCGGCGCTCTCTCCCGAAGAGCGTAAAGCGCTCGGCGACGCCGGCGTGAAGGCCGCTAAGTCCGTGGGCTACAACAGCGCCGGCACGCTGGAGTTTCTGTACGACGAAAAGGCCAAAAAGTTTTACTTCATGGAAATGAACACCCGCATTCAGGTGGAACACACCGTCAGCGAAGAGGTGACCGGCATCGATTTGGTGAAGGAGCAGATTCTGGTCGCGGCCGGCAGAAAGCTTTCTTTCACGCAGGACGATGTGAAGGTTCGTGATTACGCCATTGAATTCCGTGTGAACGCCGAAGATCCCTATAAGAACTTCACCCCGTCGCCCGGCAAAGTCGAGGCGGTGCATTTTCCCGGCGGCCCCGGCATCCGGATCGATTCGCACGTTTACAGCGGCTACACCATTTCGCCGTACTACGACAGCATGATTGCCAAAATCATCGCTCGCGGCTCCACGCGCGACGAAGCGCTTCAGCGCCTGCACCGCGCTCTGGAGGAGTTCACCATCAACGGTCCGCACACCACGGTGCCGGTCGGTATGGCGCTGCTGATGGATAACCGCTTCCGCCGCGGCGAGTACAACACCGCTTTCCTTGAAAAATTCATGCGCGAAAACTTCATGGTCGACCGGTAAAAGGAGCGTCCGCTATGAGCAATAGAAACATGAATGTTCCTCCTTCCCGCAACTGGCCGATTCCGGAGGAAAAATCCGATGACGCCGGGCTCGGCACGGTGCGTATTCATAATAATGTCATAGCGGTGATTGCTCACGAAGCGGCCGATCGCGTGCCCGGTGTGGTTGAACTTTCCGGAACGCTCGTCGATGAAATCGTCGACATTATCGGGAAACGGCCGCGCGACCGCGGTGTCCGTGTCGCCGTTGAATCAGAAAACACCATTGTTGTTGAACTGACCGCCGTGCTCGAATACGGCGTTCATATTCCCGAAGTCTGCGGGAAGCTGCAGCTGGAAGTCCGCAAGTCGATCGAAGAGCTGACCGGTAAGCGGGTGCAGGCGGTCAATATTTCGGTACAGAGTATTCGTCGCAGTGTGAAGGATGCTGAGGGAGGGCGATAAAATGACACGGAATCGATTGCTTCATATATTATCCGGAGCGCTTATCTGGCTTCTTTTTGCCGTCATGGGCGTGGCGTTGGTTCACGCGAACATTCCCGGCGTAACGCAGAACGCTTTTGACTTTATGCCTCCCCTCCAGAGCTGGAAAACGGCGGGCCTCGGCGGCCTCATCGTGCTGCTTTCGATGCTGTATCTTGTCACCTTTGCGCCGCGCCGCGCGAAAATGCGCTACATCTCATATGATTCCGGCGAAGGATCTGTTGCGGTCAGTGACAATGCGGTGCGTGATTCTATCAGCAAACTCAGCGGGGAATTCAGCAACGTGGTCAGCATTAATCCGAAGATCAAATCTGAAAGAGACGGACTCAGCATCGATTTACACGTCGAACTGGTGGCCGGCTCCCGCATCCCGGAACTTTCTCAGGCGCTTCAAAGCCGTGTTCGCGAAAGCCTGCGCGACGGGCTTGGTATTGCCAATGTTAAGGAAGTCAAAGTGCGTGTTCAGGAAATCGTCGGCGAGCCGTCGTCGTCCCGTCGTGGTTGGAGATCATGAAAAAATCTGTTGCCCCTAAGTTGGTCATCGTCGGCTCCATCGGTATTGACACCATCGAAACGCCCCGCGAAAAGCGCATCGAAATTCTCGGCGGCTCCGTCAGCTACGCCTGCGCTGCCGCCTCATTCTTCGTAAAAACCGGCATGGTCGGTGTCGTCGGCACCGACTTTCCGCCCGAACACCGCGCTCTTTGGGAAAAAATGGGCATCGACCTCGCCGGATTGCAGACGGCTGAAGGGAAAACCTTCCGCTGGTCGGGCGTCTATGAGGCCAACATGGACAACCGCCGAACTCTGCTCACCGAGCTTAATGTGTTTGAACGCTTTACTCCCGAGCTGCCGGAAACCTACCGCGACGCACCCTATCTGTTTCTCGGGAATATCGCTCCCGAACTTCAGCTCCATGTTCTCGAGCAGGTTCACTCCCCGGAATTTGTCCTGATCGACACCATGGATCTCTGGATTAACATCGCCCGCGAAAAACTGGTCGAAGTGGTCGGCAAGTGCGACATGCTCACCCTCAACGAATCTGAAGCGCGACTTTTCACCGGCGCGCATTCCCTCATGGATGCCGCCGAAGCATTGCTCGCTATGGGGCCGGAGTTTGTCCTTATTAAAAAAGGGGCCGCCGGCAGTATGCTCTTTTCCAAAAACGGAATCTTCCTGCTCCACGCCTTTCCGCTGGCCGACTTCAAAGACCCGACCGGTGCGGGCGATACTTTTGCCGGCGGCCTGATGGGCGCACTGGCCGAATCCGACAGAACGGACGAAAAATCCATCCGCCGCGCCATGCTTTATGGCAGCGTTACGGCCGCTTTCGGGGTCGAAGAGTTCAGTTTAGAGCGTCTGGCAACGCTCGACCGCCGGCAGATCGAAGCCCGTGCTGATAGCCTTAAGTCCATGTGCCGCATAGACTAATGCGACTTTCCAATGTCTGGAAATCTTCCGGACGTTTTTTAATGCCTTAGAAGGCCCGTCGGGTTTGACAGCCTCTTGCCGTCTTGTTAAATTGCTGACGTCTCGTGAGTTGCATTTGCACAGCACCGGAAGGAGCGCAATTATGTCAGCATGGGCGATTGTTCTAGCATGTGGTAAGGATCAGGAAATCGGAGCAGGGATCGATGTCGCATTTCTTGCGCTCGGCTCCCGGCCTGTTGTGGCGCGTTCCATTCAGACGCTGGAACAGAATCCGCTCATCGAGGGAATTGTCCTCGTGGTTCGCAAAGAACGGGTGGACAGCGCGTTGCATACCGTCCGTTCCTTCGGCTGCCGGAAAATCTCCGCCATCGTTTGCGGCGGACCGGTGCGGTTGACCAATCTGAAAAACGCCTTGGAAAAAATTCCCGAGGATGCCACCACCGTGCTGATTCACGAAGCGGCCCGCCCGTTCCTGAACGATGAAATCATTACGGAAACTATCAAGGCCGGAAAACGCTACGGCGCCGCTATTGCCGCCGTGAAAAGTTCTGAAGCGGTCAAGTTTGCCGAAAAGGGGCAGAAGGTTGATAAATCGCTCGACCGTAACAGCGTTTGGCTGGTGCAGAGCCCGCAGGTTTACAAAATCGACGTCTTCAAGAAAATGCTCAAAGGCTCCGGCAAACTGCTCGACGACGATTCCGAACTGCTGGCTAAAGGAAAGCAGGAGATTCATCTGGTGGCCGGCTCGACCGGCAATATGAAAATCCGCACGCCGGACGACCTCCAGATCGCCTCCGCCATCCTCAGTGTCGCACGCCG
>JBAXDG010000075.1:0-6178 GCA_037141075.1 Kiritimatiellales bacterium | reverse complement strand
TGTCCACGCTGAAATCGTCGCCGATCAGCATGTAGAAGTCGGGCTTGTCCGCCGCGGCAAGGGTCAGCGTGTTGGTGTAGAGGCTGGCGTTGAACATGTTGTTTGCGCGCTCGGGATGGGTGTCGCCATGTATACTAAAGATAAACGTGCTGCCTGGAGCCCGCTGGGTGCGGAAAGTGTGCTCCGTGTCCGCAAGATAGTCCGGATCTCCGGCGCCCTTGTACTGTAACCGGTAGTAGTAAAGCGTGTCCGCCTGAAGCCCGCTCAGCTCGAATTCCAACGGCTGGTTAGCGGTGAGGTTCGTGACAGCGGTTTGATTAGAATAGGCGCCCGAGGACAAGCCGTACTCCAGAACCATTTGCAGATCGTTGCTCGCCAGCACGCTCACGGTGATCGAGTGACCGGTCGGACGGCCAAGCACAATCGATCCAGAAAACTGCTGCGCCTCCGCATGACCGGCAAACACAACGGCACACAACATAATCAGCACAACCCGAGTTATGATCTTTGGCATGGATTACCCCTTTTCTAACCATCCATATCGTAAGGCTTCGGGTGTCAAACGACCTATAAAAATTCTATTACGGTTCCGTAATCTGAGGCAGAGGGGATTTTGTGGCGCAGACACTCTTGTCTGCGAAACCCGGGCAGACAGGAGTGTCCGCCCCACATGCATCCAGATCGGAAACAGCATGGCATCCGTTAAATGATCTAATAAAAAACGGAGCGCGGATATTTCTTCCGCGCTCCGTCTTCGAAACCTTACGGTCTCTTTTTACTGATATACGATTACCAGTACGGGTTTGTTGCCATCGTTCGCGTTCAGATCAATTCTTAATCGCGATGCTCATCATACCTTTAACGGCTGAACTTGAGTGAGTGGCCGTCGTGTTGCCGTAAGCCCCGGCCGTCGCCTTAATGCCCGTAGCCACGCCAAGCGCTCCGCCGTTGCCGGAGGTATTCGCATTGTCCGTGCGTTCAGTCAGGCTGGTCAGGTTGGCATTAGCCCATCCCGAGAAGATCGCCGTACTGGTGGAATCCGGCAGGCTTCCGGCAACGGCCACCACGACCAGCGTGTTGGCGACGGTTGTCGTCGCGCCCGGAATGGATGCGCTGGTGTCCGATGTAGCTTCGACACCGCCCGCTGTAACATCCCAAGGGTTGCCGGAGGCAGCTGCGCCGCGGATGGCGATCATCCGGGCGATCTGATGGTCGCCGGAGTCGGAAACCGTCGGGGCGCCCTGAGTTCCGTTATACCGCGACCAGAAGGCCGTCAGCCGGGTGGAGGCTGTGGCGGCGGCTGTTCCGGTGCCCTGCGGCGAACCGGTGACCTGTGCCCAGGTTCCGCCGTTCGCGACAGAGACGGTGGACGTCTGATTTGCCGTTTCAACAAACAACAGCAGGATGTCCCCGGTCGCGATACCGGCAGGAAGCGCAGGCGCGATCGTTCCTGTTCCGCCCGCGATAGCTCCGGCGGCGACAAACGTCGGCGCACTGACCGGAGCCGCATCAACGGTGATGTTGAGCACAGCCGTGTCGGTTCCGCCAAGACCGTCAGAGACCTGCACCGTCCAGCTGTTGGCGCCGACATTCGTCGAGGCCGGTGTGCCGGTGAGAGCGCCGCTGGTCGCGACGCTCAGCCAGGCCGGACCGGAAACCTTCGAGTAGGTCAGCGTAGCGCCTGCATCCGGATCGGTCGCCGAACCGGACAGTGTCTGGCCGGTGTAGGCAGAGCCATTGGTCGCATTCGCACGGCTCATCGGATCAGCCGTGAAGGCCGGCGGATTGTTGACCGACGCTGTCACCGTGATGTTGAGCACCGCGGTGTCGGTTCCGCCGAGACCGTCAGAAACCTGAACTGTCCAGCTGTTGGCACCCGCGTCGCCTGCCGCAGGCGTTCCGGAGAGCGCACCACTGGTCGCGACGACCAGCCAGGTCGGGCCGGAGACCTTCGAGTAGCTCAGCGAAGCGCCTGCATCCACATCGGTCGCCGAACCTGCCAGTGTCTGGCCGGTGTAAGCTACGCCGGACGCTGCATCTGCACGGCTCATTGGATCCACCGTGAAGACCGGAGCGTCGTTGACGTTGATGACCGTGATGTTCAGCACGGCGGTGTCGGTTCCACCGAGACCGTCAGAAACCTGAACCGTCGCGGGGACGGTGCCGACATCGGAGTTCGCCGGTGTGCCGGAGAGTGCGCCGTTGGCGGCAACGCTCAACCAAGCCGGACCGGAAACCTTCGAGTAGGTCAGCGAAGCGCCTGCGTCCACATCCGTCGCGGAACCCGCCAGCGTCTGGCCGGTGTACGCCGCGTCTTCCGTGGCGTTGGCTTTGCTGATCGGGTCAGCCGTGAAGACCGGAGCGTCATTGACGTTAGCGACGGTGATATTCAGAACCGCGGTATCCGTTCCGCCCTTGCCGTCAGAAACCTGCACCGTCCAAGGAGTGGAACCGACGTCTGCATTCGCCGGAGTGCCGGAGAGCGCGCCGCTGGAGGCAATGTTCAGCCACGCCGGACCGCTCTGCGCCGAGTAGGTCAGCGCGTCGCTGTCGGCATCCGTTGCCGAGCCGGAGATCGTTCCGCTATAAGCGACGTCTTCCGTTGCGCCCGCCTTATTAATCGGGTCAGCCGTGAAGACCGGGGCATGGTTAGGTGCGCTGACACCGCTCAGGGTCACATCGCCAATCCAGAAACGGTCTGTAGAGGCATCGCCGTTCATTCTGAAGCGGATTTGCGAGATGGAGCCGAAGGCGCTCAGGTCGATGTTGGTTGTCAACAGCTCCGGAGTGCTCCCGGAATCTAGCCCTTTGTCGGTCTGGCTCCACACCGTATGCCAGGTGCCGTCATATACTTCGGCATAGCCGTACTCGGTGCCGAGAGCGATGCGATCCACGTCCCAAGAAAAGGACAAAGTCGCATTGGGTATCGGAGTTCCGAGGGTGCGGGTGATTGATCCGGAGACGTTCAGCTGAACAACGGATCCGGGCGTCGCTGTGGCAACGGCTGTCCAGCCGCCGCTCCATCCAGTACCGCCAGTCCACGTTCCGGACTCAAAGTCATCCGATGAATTAAGGACTCCGGTGTTCGCAAACGTTGCTGTAATCGTGTTGTTTACATTGGTCGGGAAAAAGATCGCCCGGCTGTTGCTGCCGCTCAGGTCCCCGCTCCATCCGGAGAATTCATAGCCCGATCCCGGCGTAACCGTCATGTCCAGCCGCTGTCCGGTTGCATAGGTGCCGGAGACCGGAGAATAGACGGTGCCGTCCGTGCGGGCCGAAACCGTGCCTTGCCCGACTGTGTTCATGGTGACGTTAACCAGCTTGACCAGTTCAATACGGCTGAACGTGTCATCGTTCGCATCCACACTGGTCAGCGCCAGGTCGGAGCCGTTCGGGCCGTTGTTCCCGAACACCCAGTCCGTTACGGTCACGGTGTTGGTTTTCCATGTATTGGAATTGGCTTTGGTTACCGTAAAGGCCGACTTCTGGCTGTTGCCGACCGCATCGTACAACAGTCCGAACTGGCCGGTTCCGGCGTCGAGATAGACCACCGAAAGCTTGATGCTCTGGCCGGGCGCCGGAGTCAGGCGGTCATTCACGTCGAAATACATCGTATTCTTGCCAGACGCGCTGTCGAAACGGCGTGCAAAGCGGTCGTACGGATGCGATGAAGAGGTCAGATTCCCGCGGATGCGCCAGAGAGCTTTACTGGTATTGGTGGGGTTGATCTGGGTGATAAACCGCTCATAGTTGTCGGGCCAGATTTCCCAGCCGGAATCGTTGAAGCCAGCCAGATCCCTGCGTTGCAAAACCTGTCCCCAGGTGGCCCCGGTCAGGTCGTCCATCTTGGCACCCTGACTGGAATAGGCCGCGCAGATGGCGGTATACCGGGCGGTAGTGCTCATTTTGGCCGGCGACCCGTAGGTTGCGAGCGGAAACTTATTGGTGTTAGCTGAATCAAGTCCTTCGTGGAAAATGCAGAATCCTCCGCGAGCCGTTGGCGGGTCGAGTTCCGCCGCCCACGTATTGAAAAACTCGGCAGCAAATTCAAAGTTATTGAGAACCGCGCCCTCCAGAGCCGAACCGCTCCAATCCTGTATCGCCAGACCGGCATTGAGGCTTTCCACCGCGCACCAGTAGAAGCTTAACGGAACGTTGAGCTGGAAATAGGTTTTTTCCCAAGTCTGGTCCATCTCATTGGCGGAGAAAAATTTGAAGGGCGTATCCATGGACAGCGCCTTGAACGAATCCGGCACGTTTCTGGATTCCGACAAATGGTGCCCGCGAACCTGTCCGCCATACTTCGCACCGAACCCGGATGTTACATTGGTCATCACCCACCCCTGCTCGATCGCAAATGCAGGCGTCTCAATGTCCTGGAAAATCAGCGGAATTGCAGTTCCCGTGCCGTGCTGCATGGCCTGATCGTAAAGACCGAAAACCCAAATTCTGTAATCCCTCCAGTCCGCATCGGAAATCAGATACTGCGACGGAACTTGTCCCAAGTCCGCCGGGTCATACGGATCTTCGTCCCCTGTCGCTCCGGTGTCGACGCGAATGAAAGAAATTGTATCCCTCAAATTAGCCGGAAGATCCTGACGCAGATGTTTTCCAAGCGCGGCCACCATTTCGCTGAAATAGAGTTTAAATTCCGGATCCAGATAGTACCCGTACGTGAGGCCACTGGTGTTTATTTGCGGAACGCCCGCGCTGAATATCCAAGGCGGTACAGTCGCCGAAGAGACAGGCTGTATCTTGACGAAAAACCGCTGGTTCTGATCGTAGGCTATCTGCGCCGCGGCATCCAGCGCCGTCCAGTTATAGTTGCTGCGGGCTGTATGGACCGCAGACCATTCCGCCTGATATTCCTGCCCGCGGGTGTAGGGGTACGTGGACACAGAATGCCCGCCTTCCCGGTCCCAAACGCCATACGCTTCCCGATTCAACCCCAATGCGGCATTCGCCGTCATGTTCCCGCCAAACAGGCAGGCTACAGCAGCGGCTAAGCCGATTGCTGCTCGCAGACTTCTACTTCTTCCATGTATCATGAACTCTCCTCCGTTTATCGGCATCCAGTTACTTCACACGGCGTCCGCTTGCAGGCGAACCCTCTTCGACCATCGAAGTCAAACAAAGTCAAAAACCGACCTTCATCCCGGCGCAGGAGATTGGGAATCCGGCTATTTACCAGTCATGACTCGCCCGTTTTCGTCTGCGGCGATTTTGTAGGCGGTAGACTGACAAGCACGAATTTAGTCTTAGCTCCGTTTTTTGACATGGGCAAAATAAGCAATTAAATGGATATTTCGGTCAAGGTGTGCTTTATTGTTGAGTGATGGAATTGCTCAATCATCGGATCGGCCAGCAGGTTTATCAGATATTCGACCTGTATACCGAATTGCACGGAGCCCGGGTTTCGCTGTTCGGGCCCGGCGGGTATGGTTAAATACCGAATCTTTTCTTTAGCGTGATAAGGTATAAGCTTAAACGACGTTTGGCTCCGCTCGACGCCCTTCGGTAAAGGAAGGTGTAAACGGCTGAAAAATATTTATCTGTTCGCTGGGGTCCTCCTTCGGCGGACAAGTCGGCAGATCCGCCGAGGCGGAAAACGCCCGGGAACTTTTCTACCGCACGAGGCGGACGAAGTTGTTAATGCGAATGACATCGCCCTGCGGCCCGCGGCCGTGCGGATAGTCGGCGGGATTTCCAATCTTTGGATCACTGCGCTGAGCCCCCGCGCCATGAACATCGAGCAGTTTAAGTTCCATCGCTGGCGGAAACTTCATCCAACCGGTGGCTTTGCCGAATGCAATATAAACAGCGGCATTGCCGCGCCGGTCAAACAGGCCTTCAAGGTGCGACGTGCCGGTCCAGTACCACGCATCCGGATCGCTCATTTTCAGGAAGCTCTGATTGATCGCCGGAACGGATGAATAGTCCACGGTGCTCTGGAGTTCCTTGGCGTCGGGCAACCGCCAGTCGTTGTGCCCCAGATAATTTTCCGCGTTCTTTTTCTGAACCCACGCCAGTGCTTCCTGCCAGTTCATGCCCTTGCCGCTGTCGCTCTGCTGCCACATCAAGCCGGTGCCGCGGTCGGTGACCGTGCCGTCGCCGTTGTCCTGAAAATCATTTTTGCCGTAGTCCGGATTGCCGCGAACGTAGCGCACGAACAGTTTGT
>JBAXDG010000074.1:0-6371 GCA_037141075.1 Kiritimatiellales bacterium | reverse complement strand
AAAACCATTGCGGAAAGTTCTAAACCTTGGAACACTCCCGCCACGATTAAACAGGAGCCGCTCTATGGAAAAACTATTCTACAAGCTGTTGAAGGAAATCGGTGAAGATCCCGAGCGCGAAGGACTGAAAGATACGCCAAAGCGCGTCGAAGAGTCCTATAAGTTCCTGACCCGCGGCTATCATCAGAATATCGATGATGTGCTCAACAACGCCTTTTTCACCGCTGAAGACAACCACATGATCATTGTCAAAGACATTGAGATTTACAGTCTCTGCGAACACCACATGCTTCCCTTCATCGGAAAATGCCACATTGGCTACATTCCGAAAAAGAAAGTGATCGGCGTGAGTAAGCTGGCCCGGGTGGTCGATATGTACGCCCGCCGCCTCCAGATTCAGGAGCGGCTGACCAACCAGATCGCCCATGTGCTGATGGATAAAGTCGGCGCACAAGGCGTTGGTGTGGTGATTGAGGCTCAGCACCTCTGCATGATGATGCGCGGCGTTGAAAAACAGAATTCGAAGATGATCACCTCGGCCATGCACGGCAGCTTCCGTTCGCAGATGGCCACCCGCACCGAGTTTCTGCGACTGATCGGCACCGTTGGCTAAGCGGTCTTTTTAACGAACGAGCGGATCGTATCCAGAATAATCGTCACCGCCAGCACCAGCAGCACGAGGCTGATACTGCCGATGATGTGACGAAGATCAAACAAAGCGCCTTGGGCGAGCAGGTTTTTATACGTCAGCTGAATCAGCGCAGTTAGCGTGGTGACAAACATGAAGACCATTGGAATCGCCACATAGAAGGCGCGCTTCCCGTTCCGCTTGAGCCAGGTGAAGATCACCAGCAACGCGAGCGCTGCCAGCAGCTGATTACACGCGCCGAAAACCGGCCAGATGGCCTGCCACGCCGGAATGAGCTGTCCGTTGGGTCCCGGTATCTGCTGAAAAACCACCAGCGCAGGCAGGATCAGCACAGCGGCCGTGGAGAGCAGGCGCGGCCAAAGTTGGTTGCCGAGATTAAAAATTTCTTCAATGATGAATCGCGCCAGCCGGGTGCAGGCATCCAGCGTGGTCAGCAGAAAAGTACTGACGGCCATCATGGCAAAAGTTTTGGCAAAGGTTTCCGAAATACCGAGCGTTTGCATGAAAGCGCCTAGTCCGTTGCCGAATGTCACGACCGGCGTTTGCCCGGCAGGCACTTTTCCGGCGATAATCATCACCGTGGCGACTGCCAGCAGAGCCAGAACACCCTCGACCAGCATGGAGCCGTAGCCCACGACGCGGGCGGAACTTTCATTGCGAAGCTGCTTGGCCGAGGTGCCTGATGCCACGACCGCATGGAAACCGCTGACCGCGCCGCAGGCGATGGTCACAAAGAGAGCGGGAAAAATGAAGCCGAGCTTATCGTTAGTGAATCCTATGAACATCGGATAGGCGGGCGCGGAGTGTCCGGTGACACCGTAAATAAGCAGACCGATCGCGCCGCCCAGCAGGCAGGCGTAAAGCAGATAAGAGGCGAGATAGTCGCGCGGCTGAAGCAGAATCCAGACCGGCAGCATGGCGGCGAAAAGACAGTAGATCATCAGAATCAGCGTCCAGAAATTTTTAGCCGAGCCGAACACTTGCGGCACCATATCAGCCGTGCAGGGAAACTGATTGCCGAGCCAAAGGCCGCCGAAAACGAGCGGAACAAAAATCAGTGTACCCAGCCATGCGGACATTTTCATCTTGTAGATGCAAAGGCCGAACAGCACCGCCAGCGCAATGTAGAACATGGAGGCCGTGGCCACCACGCCGCCCTGCCGGGCTTCAAGAACCACCTGCTCGGAGCCTTCCACATGAACCGTGCCGGATGGCGGAACAAACGTGCTGGCAGTGATGTCGAGGAAAACGATGATGACGTAGATCAGAGTGAGCAGGATGAAAAACAGGAACATGTAATAAGCCGGCGGGCTAAGAAAATTTTTGCAAATCTGGCCGATCGACCGCCCTTTGTTGCGAATGCTGGCCACCATAACCATAAAGTCATGCAAGCCGCCGATCAGAATAGCCCCGATAATAATCCAGAGCACCGCAGGCAGCCAGCCGAACGCCAGCGCGGCGATGATGGGGCCGACAATCGGTCCGGCACCGGCAATGGCACTGAAGTGGTGACCGAACAGGATCATGTTCGAGGTAGGCACATAATCCACGTTGTCGCACATCGTATGGGCCGGCGTCGGGCGGCTGTCATCCAGTTCCATTTCCTTGGCCAGAAACCGACCGTAAAACCGGTACGCCAGAGCAAAAAGCAAACAACCCGTAAAGAAAACGACTAAAATCATGACAGCGCCTTCCGTTAAAGCTGCATACCATAACCAGCCGCCCCGCCGCTTACAAGCAGCCGTTCCTGTCGGTTTTGTTTCCCGCTTGTCGGAACAGATTGAAATTGGAATGATGCGCGGCATGTTGAGCCGTCTAAACATCCGCAATCTGGCGCTGGTCGACAGCGTATCGGTTTCCTTTCAGAACGGCCTTAATGTCATCACCGGCGAAACCGGCGCGGGAAAATCTCTTTTGATCGGCGCGCTGCGACTATTGCTTGGCGAGCGGGCCGACAAGAGCATGATCCGCACCGGCGAAAGCTCCTGCGGCATCGAAGCAATTTTTGAACTGGCTGATCCCACTGATGTGAACGCCGCGCTCGAAGCGGTCGGCCTATCGCCCTGCGAACACGGACTGCTGATCATCCGCCGCACGATCACCGAAAGCAGTGCAAAAAATCTGGTCAATGACTCGCCGGTCACCCTGCCCGTTCTCAAAGCGCTGGGCGACGTGCTGGTCGATATGCACGGCCCGTACGATCATCAGTCGCTGCTCAAGACCGAAGCGCAGATGGATATTCTCGACGCCTTCGGCCATCTCGGTGAAGAACGCGCGGCCTATCAGGTGAAATACAAAAGTTTCCAAACTCTGGAAAAACGGCTACAGGAGCTTTCGAACCTCGACGACTCCGGCCTTGCGGAACAGATCGACCTGCTCGCATGGAAGGTTAAAGAGGTCAGCGAGGCAAAAATCTCCGGGGAAGACGAAACCGCCGTTCAGCAGGAACATGAACAGATCGCCAACGCGCAAAATATTCTCGAACTGGCGCAAACCGCCGTCAGCGGACTGACCGAAGCGGAATATTCCGCCATCGAAGGACTTTCCGCCGCCCGCAAAGCCTGCTCGCAACTGGCCAAGTACATGCCGGATGCCGAGGCGTGGGCGGAAGAACTCGAAGGCGCGGCGCGCACCGCGCAGGAAATTTCAGCCGCCATTCAAAGCGCCGTCGAGGAAATCAGCGCCGGGCCGGAGCGTTTACAGTTTCTCGATGAACGCCTCGCGCTCTACCGCAGTTTCAAACGCAAATACGCCCCGTCCGTGACCGAAATCCTTCAAAAACTGGACGAGTGGAAAGTGCGACTGAAAGATTTACAGAGCCGCGACGAACAGCGCGCCGCCATTGACGCGGAGCGCGCCGCCGCGCTGATCGAAACAGAAAAGGCCGGGCGCGCCCTGCGCAAAAAACGGCAGAAGGTCGCGGGCGATCTGGCCGACGCCATCACCGTCGAACTGCGCGACCTCGGCTTTGAACACGGACTCTTTGAAGTTCAACTGCTCGACCTCGACGAACCTCACGCCTCCGGACTGGATGAAATTGAATTCGGCTTCGCACCCAACGCCGGAGAATCCATGCGTCCGCTGCGGGCGATTGCATCCAGCGGTGAAATTTCGCGCGTCATGCTGGCCGTCAAAGCAGTACTGGCGCGCCACGACCGGATTCCCCTGCTCGTCTTTGACGAAATCGACGCCAACGTCGGCGGCGAAATCGCCAATGCGGTCGGCGACAAACTGGCGCAGGTCGGCCAAACGCATCAGGTCATCGCCATCACCCACCTGCCGCAAGTCGCCGTCTGCGGACATTCTCATTTTGCAGTTTCCAAACGGGTGCAGGACGGACGCACCTTCACGCAAATTTCACCGCTGGACGGCAACGAACGAACCGAAGAAATTGCTCGCATGCTCGGCGGAAAGGATTTAACCAAGGTCACTCTCCAGCACGCAAAAGAGCTGCTGGCCAACAGAAAGGGATAAATCATGGAAGCACTAAAAGGGTTGATGTTGCCGTTTCTCAATGAGCGGGTGTCTATTCCTGCGTTAGAACTTTTCATACTGTTGATCATCGTTTCAATTTGCCTGCTGTTTCGTGCGACAAAAGTCGGCCTGTTGCTGACCTATATTTTCATCATGCATCTCACCTGGAATTTCGTAATGCTCAATCTATCGCTCACCAGTCAGGTCGCTTACTTTCTGCTGGGCAGTCTGGTGCTGATCATGGGCCTTATTTCAGTGGTCCGCGACAGCCAGTAAAGGTTGTCCGTGTAATCTGTGGCTGTTTTTGCGTTTCAATCCGAGGCCGAGACAGTTAAAAGTATGCCCATGCGAAAAGAAAAAGATTCCCTCGGCGAACTGAATGTACCGGAAGACGCGCTGTACGGCGTGCACACCTGCCGGTCGATTGAAAATTTCCACATGGCAGGCGAAAAGCTTCCGCTGGAACTGATTTACGCGATGGTGAAACTGAAACAGGCCTGCGCCGCCGCCAACGCGCAGCTCGGTCTGCTGCCGCACGAAAAGGCCGTCGCCATCGCTGCCGCCTGCGGCGAAGTGCTGAGCGGCAAGTTTAACGACCAGTTTCCGATCGATATTTTTCAAGCCGGTTCCGGCACGTCGAGCAATATGAACGTCAACGAAGTGCTGGCCAATCTGGCTGCCGAAGCGCTCGGCGGAAAACGCGGCGATCGCAAGACCGTTCATCCGAACGACGATGTCAATATGGGCGAGTCGACCAATAATGTTTTCCCGTCGGCGATCCGCGTCGCGGCGATTGAGCTGTCCGGCGGACTTTTCCAAACCTTGGAAAAGCTGATCCTGGCATTGGAAACGAAGGCGGACGAATTTTCCAACGTTTGGAAAACCGGCCGCACGCATTTGCAGGACGCGGTTCCGATGACGCTTGGACAGGAGTTCGCCGCATGGGCTCACGCTCTGCGCAAAGCGGAACGCCGCATCGCCTATGCCTGCATGGATCTGCACGAGCTGGGCATCGGCGGCAACGCCATCGGCACCGGCGTCAACACGCCCGCCGCGTTCCGCAGTGAAATCATCAAGGCGCTCAATCAGGCAACCGGACAGGAATACCGCGCCGCGGAAGATGGGATTGAGATCACGCAGTTTCTTTCCGATATGGGGGCGTTTTCCGGCGCGCTGAAAATGCTGGCGCTCGACCTGAATAAAATCGTCAACGATCTGCGCCTGCTCGCTTCCGGCCCGAACACCGGCTTCGGCGAAATCAATCTGCCGCCGGTTGAGCCGGGTTCTTCGATTATGCCGGGCAAGATTAATCCGAGCATCTGCGAATCCGCCAATATGGCCTGCCTGCAGGTGGTCGGTAACGACGCGGCGGTTTCCGCCGGTTGCGCCGCCGGTCAGCTGGAGCTGAACACGCACATGCCGCTGGTCGGCGCGAATATCGTCAAGTCGCTGCGGATTCTGACCAAGGTCTGCGCGGCGCTGGATAAGAAGTGCGTGCGCGGCATCACCGCCAACGAAGAGGTCTGCCGGAAATATTTTGAGAACAGCGCCGGACTGCCGACGATTTTGAATCCGGTGCTGGGCTACGACAAAGTCGCAGAACTGGTTAAGGAAAGTCTCAAGAGCGGCAAAACGCTGGCCGAACTGGTGCGCGAGAAAAAGCTGATGCCTGAAAAGGAATTCGCCGCCCTGCTCGCCCGCTCCAACGGGCCGACGAAGTAGGAGAAGAAGGCTGCAGACCTCTCAGGCTTCAGGACTAAAAAGAACTACTTGGCGCTTTTACGGCGGTGCCACGCCACGTAGGAAATCAGAATAACCGCGCAGACTGCGGTGGCGATCAGTCCGGCCATTTTCCCGTTCGTTTTGAAAAGAGTCATCATTTCCTCGGCCGTCCGGTTTTCAGAAGCCTTGCCGATCCAATAGCCGATGACGGCCAGTACCCCGCACCAGATCGCCGAACCGGCGCAGGTGAAGGCAAGAAAGCGGCGCATGTTCATGCGAGCCAGTCCGGCCGGGACGGAAATGAAGTGACGCACGCCAAGCATGAGACGGCCCGTGAAGGTTCCCACTTCGCCGTGCCGGAGAAAAAACTTTTCCACCTTTTCAAATTTATGCGGCGGACAGAGAACATATTTTCCGTAGCGGAGAATGACGGGACGACCGAGCCAAACCGCCAGATAATAATTGATCAGAGCGCCGGTCATACTGCCGAGCGTTCCCATGAGAACCGCGAGGTAGATATTCATTT
>JBAXDG010000073.1:0-6388 GCA_037141075.1 Kiritimatiellales bacterium | reverse complement strand
TCGACATCTAAATTTTTAATCCACGAGGGAATGTTTCCCCAGATCGCATGGAAGCCGAAACCGCCTTCGGTCATTTCTTTAATGGCCGCTTCTTTGGTCCAGCCCTGAACAACAATTCGATAAGCGGCACACAGCTCTCCGGTTCGATCCGCACCATGCTGGCAGTGAACAAGCACAGGCGCACGTTCAGGATCGGTTGCAATCTGCAGGAAACGAACAGCGTCTTCATCTTCTGAGTGCCACGTCTTCATATAGATATGCTCGTTTTCCAGCCCGGTTTCCTTCAGTTCATCACGATCCGAGTGAAATGTGCGCAGGTTGATGACGGTCTTGATGCCCAGTTTTTTTAGATTCTGCATGCCGACGGCGGTCGGCTGCGCGCTGCGGTAGAGCGTATCGCTCACTTTATGAAGATTGGGAACGCCCTCCAGAACAATCGGCACGGCCCATGCCGCCGGCCTGTTGGTGTCTATGCTTGTCGCTCCGACGATCCATCCAAGATGGATTGCGACGATAATGACACACAGCTTTCTCATGGGGTGGTGGGTGGTGGGGCGACCATCTCCAGTTCGAAGAGTTCGCCGATGAAGTCAGGTGCGGCGCGGTTCTGCAGGAACGAGAGCATCTTGTTGGTGAAATGGCGGCCTGAGGCCGAACGGACGGGCGAAGTGTACGAGCTCTTGAGTCGCTTGCGGTAGATCGTAGAACCATCGGCGATCGAGGTGAGTTTCACTTCCCACTCAAAACGGGCTTCAATTGTCCGCCAGCGAATCCAGTATTGCGCCATCAGCGGGCCGAGCAGGGTCATCAGCGGATATTTTTTATTTGCGCCGAGCTGCACGGTGCGATAGTTCCAGACCGTCACGGTCAACAAGGAGTCGGCGTTGAATTTGCGGGCCTCCTCTTCGTTTTCAACGGTGAAGATGCGCTGGTATTTTCCGGCCTGCGTCAGGGTGGAAACAATTTCCAGTCCGATGTCCTTGGATGCCGATCCGCTGGTGATGACTACGCCGCGGCCGTCCATCAGTTGTTTGTAGAGAGGCTCTTCGGCCTTGAAGTTGTCTTTTTCAAGATCCGGATGGATGCGTGGAGGCAGGACGGCGACCCGCAGAGGTTGCGGTTCCGGGCAAACCTTCAGTTTGCGGATCGGGGTTTCAAACGATGTGGCACAGCCGCAGAGCAAAAGCAAAACCGCCATTCCAGTGATAAACAATGGAACGGCGGTTTTCATGGACTTATTAATCAAGCGCAGGGTTGCGCCTTATTTTTTGTCTACGACGATCGAATCTTTCGCAGGCATAACGACGATAACCGCACGGCGATTCATCCGTTTGTTCGCGGCGCTGTCATTGGCTGCGACCGGCTGAGATTCACCGCAGGCGATGGCTTTGAGCCGTTCAGGAGCGATTCCTTTTTCGTTCATGAAGTAATACAGAACCGCGATGCTGCGGTTGTAGGAGAGTTCCCAGTTGTCTTTCCATTTGGAATGCTGGATCGGGTCGCTGTCCGTGTGGCCTTCAATCGTGATATCGCGGTCAGCGTATTCCTGCTGGATGATGGCCAGCACGCTGTCCAGCGTGGTTTTGCTGGTCTGCTTGAGTTCCGCTTTGCCGGAGTCAAAAAGAACTTCGTTCAGAATGGTGAAACGAATCTGCCCGTTAACGGATTCAACTTTTACATTGTCCAGCGATGCAAGTTGACGCTGAAGATCATTGATCTGGGCATCTTTATCTTTCGAGCTGGCGCCATTGTCATAGGCGTATTCATCAAGCGCATCACCGACGAGCGCGCCAGCAGCAATACCCGCCACCGTACCGTATCCAGCACCCTCTAAGCCGCCAATGCCTCCGTGGTCAGCATTAGCCCAAATGGCCCCGATAGTTCCGCCGCCTACACCGCCGATAACAGCTCCCTGCTGTGTGGGAGTTAATGGCATTTTGGGCGAACGGCAGCCCGTGAAAAGAACACATGCTGAAAGAACGGTAACGGACAAAACACTTTTCATCCAATTCATGATACACCTCACTTGAACATCCAATTTCAATGAAACAAATCTTTCCAGCGGAACGGGCACACGCCCGACAAGACCGATGGGAAGACGTTTCTCTAAGATGCACAGATGGTGATAGATACGCCGAGAAAGTCAAGCGCGACAAAAAGATTTTTACCAATCGTTTTCCAAGCATCGGAAAACATCATCTGACCGGTGTGATAAGCAGGGTGTGGATGCGGCGTGGTGTGGCGTTCTGAACGGTGATTTCGAGGCCGGGTGCGGCGACTTTGGTTCCGATGGGCGGGATGGTGCCCAGTTCGTTGAGAACGTAGCCGCCGATGGAGTCGTATTCTTCGCTTTCCGGAATATTCAGCCCAAGTTCTGCATTGAGGTCGGCGACGGCGAGGCTGGCTTTAACTACAGCGGTTCCGTCGGAACATTTCAGAATGTCCCTTTCCGCAAGATCGTATTCGTCGCGGATTTCGCCGATGAGTTCCTCGATGATGTCTTCCATGCAGACGATGCCGGCGGTGCCGCCGTATTCATCGACGACGAGCGCCATGTGGAAATGTTGCGCGCGCATCTGGCGCAGAAGATCGTTGATCGGCATGGTTTCCGGCACCGCGCTGAGTTTTTTGACCACATCCATAACGGGACGGGCTTCTTCGCCGCTCGCGAAGAGTCGCAACAGATCTTTGACGTGCACGACTCCGGCGATGTTATCGATGGTTTCTTCGTAAATCGGAAAGCGGGAATGGGACGACCGCTGTACCTTTTCGACGCATTCGGCGACCGTGCTGCCGGTGCGCAACCCTTCAATATTGACGCGCGGCGTCATGATTTCGCGAACGACGGTTTCGCCGAATTCAAAAACGCTGCGGATGATTTCGCGCTCTTCCTCTTCCAGATCCTCTTCACCGGTCTGATCGATCAGTGTCATGATTTCCTCTTCCGGCGTGGGACGGTCGTCCTCGTCGGCGGAGGAGAGAATGCGGGCGAGCAGTCCGCGCTCCATAGCGTAGATCGGCCAGACCATCGGCGTTAGCAACTGGGTGATGGCGATGACGAGCGGCAGGAAGAAGAGAGAGAGTCGATCGGCGTAACTTTCGGCCAGCACGAAGGGGATGACGCGGATGAAGATCAGGTAGAGCGGCGTCATGATCAGCATGAGACCGATCCACTCAACCGCTAGCGAAAAGTTAAAAGCGTGGAAGGCGAAATAGATGGCGGTGATTTCGAAAAGCGTCAGGCAGAAGCGCAAGGAGGTGCGCAGCAGGTTCCAGTGTCCGGCCCAGTGTTCAAGAGTGGCTTTGGCTTGCGGTTTTTTTTCGGCCAGACGGAGAATGCCGGCGTTACCGGTTTCGCGGAAGGCGGCGAAAAGCACGGCCCAGAATCCGGCAACTAAAAGAGCTACTGCACTTCCGGCGAGATGATTGAAGTCTATGGCGTTCATATTAGCTCAACATTAGGTTTTTGATTTCCGGCTGCAACTCCGCGAGCCAATTCAGTTCCGTGCGGCGCATAGCGGCGCGCCGGGCCGGGGTATCATCGTTGGCACCCGAAAGATGGTCAAAGCCGTGAGCGATATAAAGGGCCAGTTCGGCGTCCGGGCCGTCGTGTTGCGGACCTTCACACACGGCGCATTCGACGTTGACGATGAGATCGCCGGTGGAGCCCTCTTCGCCCGGAATGGGTTCACTGCGGAAGCTGATGACATCCGTGGGATGATCCTTACCGAAAAATTCGCGGTTGTACTGCGTGATGCCGGCATCATCCGTCAGCAGCAGAGTGACCTCCTGCCAGACGGTTTCCGGGCCGACGGCCTCAAGCGCGGCGGCGAGTTTAGCGACCAGTCGGCGGATTGCCGGCAGGTTGATCCGGCGTTTCTGCCGATTTATCAGAGAGGTTTTCATCTTTAGGGTAAACGACGCGGCCATGGAGCATGCTGGTGAGCGAGAAGACAAAGGCCTGTTTGATTTTAGTGAGTTCGGCGAGCGTGAGATTGCATTCATCGAGCTGCCCGTCGCGCAGACGGGACTCAAAGAGATCATCGATCAGATTGGTGATGCGCACGGGCGTCGGCTTGTCGAGTGAGCGCGACGCAGCCTCACAGCTGTCGGCCAGCATCAGGATGGCCATTTCGCGGGTCTGCGGTCGCGGGCCTTCGTAGCGGAAATCCTCGTCGTTGATGGCGGGTTGTCCGGTGCCGGTTGCTTTCTGCTTGGTCTTAGCGCGATGATAGAAGACGGAGACAAGGCTGGTGCCCTGGTGCTGCTCAATGCCGTCGATGATGACCTGCGGCAGTTTATATTTTTTTGCCAGCAAGACGCCTTCTTTGATATGCGAGACAATCACGAGCGTACTCATGCTCGGCGTCAGTTCGTCGTGCGGATTTTCCGTGAACTGAATATTTTCGCTGAAGAAACCGGGTTTTGCGAGTTTGCCGATGTCGTGGAAATAGGCGCAGACGCGCAGCATCAATCCGTTGGCGCCGATCGCTTCGGCGGCATTCTGCGCGAGGCTGGCCATCATTAGTGAGTGGTGGTAGGTGCCGGGCGCGTTGATCGCCAGACTCTGGAGCAGCGGATGGCTCAGATCGGAGAGTTCGAGCAGTGAAATGTCTGTGGTGATTTTGAAGAGGTGTTCAAAAACCGGAATGAGCAGCATCGCCAGCAGCGCGCTGAGCAGTCCGCACAGCATCGCCGCGCCGAGTTGCGGCAACAGAACCTGCCAGGCCGTATTTTTAAGCACCGCCATCACCAGCGCAAAAAGAATTTTAACTGCGCCGATCCAGAAGCCTGCGCGGAACAGCGCGGTGCGGCGTTTGACATCGCGCGTGGAGTAGATCGCGGCGGCGGATGCCAGCAGGCCGAGAATAAAGACATCGAAGCTTCCACCGAGCAAGGTTGCCAGCGCAAAGCTGACCCAGAATCCGGCAACGAGGCCGGGCGCGCTTCCGAGCAAAATAGAGGCCAGCAGCGGCGCAATGGACAGGGGCATGACGAAGTTGAGAATCGCCGACGGCAGTATGTGCAGGTTGACGGTGGCGTAGAGCAGTCCTTTGCCGACAATCAGCGGCAGGACGGTAAGCGTAATCAGCAGCAGCACCTGCCGTCGGCTTTTCAGTAGTGCGGGTTTCGCCACGCCGGCGATCGCTACGGTTAATCCTAGACCGAGCAGCAGCAGCAGACCGCTGCCCGCCAGCCGCTGAATGCGCTCAGCGGGAGTTTCCAGTTCGCTTAGCCGCTTCTCGTGCGCCGCCAGCCATTTAAGTGTCTGCTCATTCACCGTGCTGCCGCTGCGGATCAGGATGGTGCCGGACGTCACAGGTTCGATAACCAGATCAACCAGCTCGGCAGCCTGCGCACGGTGCGCGGCGGTTTCTGCGGCGTCGTAAACCAGATTCGGCCACAGCCACGGTACGACTTGCGTGCGGATGGCCTCCTCGTTGCGGCTTTCACGCGGAAGTTTCTGGGCGATCTCCGACACCGTTTTTTTCAAAGCCCCGGATTGTAAAGCGAAGCTGTCGAGTGTGCGGATCACATCCGTTTTCCCTTCACGCAAGGCTACCTTTCCGGAAGGGGCGATACCGTTGAATCCGGTTTGCGCCTCACCGACGGAAATGATGCCGCCGCAAACGGTGTTGGACAGGGCGGTGAAAATGATGGCCTGCACGTCCGTTGTTCCTGCGGATGGAAAAAGATTCATCAACTGATTGGTTGTCAGCACCAGCCGCGCGCTTTCAAGCGCGGAGGCATCAATGGTGAAAACCGGCAGAACCGCTTCGGAGGCGGCGCGCTGCTTAGCCTGTGTGGCGGCGAGAGTTTCGGCGCGGAAGTCGACCGAAGCCACAATCGTTTCCGGTGCCTGCTGACCGGCGACCAGTTGTTGCGGACGAAGCAGGCGTCCGCTGTAGAAAAACACCACCAGCGCCGCCCAGAGCAAAACGGTCAACAGCAGGTTGAACACCGGAAAGCGCCGCGGCCCTTTGCGGGTGGTGACGTTTCTGGTTGTGGCGGTTCGATTTGTTTTTTTGCTGAAAAGCTTACGTTTCACAGAGCCCTCTGTTTCTGCGGGATTTATACCCTGCGACGGCGGGTTGCACGAATAATTTCCCGCTGGAAAATCCGGTCCGATTTCTCCCAACCATTGGAAGGTCAGCAGACAGTGAGGGTTTCTCCATCGTAATCAACGGTCATGCCGGGGCGGATTTTGCGGCGCAGGCGCAGCTCGGTCTCGCCGTCCACGGTGACGAGTCCTTCGCTGATCACGATCCGGGCCTCGCCGCCGGTGCCGCAAAGACGCGCGGCTTTCAGCAGTTTATCCAGCTCGATGTATTCGCCGGTGATTTGGAACTCAGCCATGTTTTTTCCTCTGTGCGCGGACAAGCTCCAG
>JBAXDG010000072.1:0-6424 GCA_037141075.1 Kiritimatiellales bacterium | reverse complement strand
CATCCTTCGGAACCTTGAAGACCCGACCTCTTAAAATACCGCTGTTTATTCGCATAGCTTCGCAGGCTATCGCATCCGCTCTGCCTGCGAAACGATATTTGTTATTGGACATTCGATATTCGCACCAGAAAAGATGCTCCTTCTTTCAAATAACCAATAACGAATAACTAATAACCGCCCGCTTTTTTGTGTTTTCAGCGGGCGATTCCTGTACATAATGCGCCACTCCTTATGAAAGAGACACGCAACAGACTAAAGAAAGCCAAACGGATCGTCGTCAAGGTCGGCAGCCGCGTGCTGGTGGACTCCACCGGCAAGCCCGACCACGAACGGATTCATACGCTGGTTTCCGATATCGCCCGGTCGCACGACGCCGGATGCGAAATGATTCTGGTTTCTTCCGGCGCCATCGCCGCCGGCATCGAAGCGCTCGGTATGACGAAACGTCCCACCGCCCTGCCCGATCTTCAGATGGCCGCCGCCGTCGGGCAGACCCGACTGATGAGTCTCTACAGCCACCTCTTCGGACTGAAGCACATCAAGGTCGGACAGATTCTGCTGACCAACGATATTTTCCAGAACGAGGAACGCCGCGCCAACGCGCAGAATACGATCTTGAACCTGATCGACCACCAGATCGTGCCGGTCATTAACGAAAATGACACCGTCGCCACCGAAGAAATTAAATTCGGCGACAACGACCTGCTCGCCGCGCTGGTTTCGATTCTCATCAAGGCCGACGCCCTGATTCTGCTTTCCACCACCGACGGACTCAAAGACGACGCCGGACAGCGCGTTCCTTTTGTCGAACAGGTTTCCGACGACATTCTGGCGCTCGATAAAGGTAAAAACGGCGACCTCTCCACCGGCGGGATGAAATCCAAGCTCATGTCCGCCGGAAAAGCAGCGGCGGCGAATATTCCTGTCGTCATTGCTGACGGCCAAACCGACGGCATTATTCAATCCATACTTGGCGGAGCTGACACCGGAACTTTAATTGTCTCCAGATAATGAAAAAAAACCACTAATCTTCACTGATTCACACTAATCAAAGTCTCTCTCCCATTAGTGCCGATTAGTGTCAATTAGTGGTTGAAAAGGAGTTGAGATGGATTTGCACGATATGATGATAGAAGTGGGCGTAAAGGCGGTTCACGCGTCACGCGAACTGGCGAAGCTTTCGTCCAAAAAGAAAAATGTCATTCTCGAAGCGATGGCCGATGAAATCGGTTTGCAAAAAGCCGCGATTCAGGAAGCCAACGCCAAGGACCTCGCCGCCGGACGCGAAGCCGGACTCTCCGCCGCCCTGCTCGACCGCCTTACGCTGACCGATGCCCGCATCGCCGGCATGATCAAAGGTCTGCGCGAAGTTGCCGCCCTCAAAGATCCTGTCGGCAAAAAGCTCAGCACGATCCAGCGTCCCAACGGACTGCAGATAAAAAAAATCCGCGTGCCGATCGGCGTCATCGCCATCATTTTTGAATCGCGCCCCAACGTCACCGCCGACGCCGCTTCACTCTGCTTTAAAACCGCCAACGCCGTTATCCTGCGCGGCGGCAAAGAGGCGATCTGTTCCAACGCGGCGATCACCAAAGCCCTGTGCGACGGCGGACTAAAAAAAGGGATGCCCGCCGACGCCATTCAGCTGGTCGAAACCACCGACCGCGACGCCGTGCGCGAACTCGCCCAGATGGTCGGCAAGATTGATCTGATTATGCCTCGCGGCGGCGAAAGCCTCATCAAAGCCGTCACCGAAATGGCGTGGGTTCCCGTCATCAAGCATTACAAAGGCGTCTGCCACACCTTCGTGGATGCGACTGCCGATATCGACATGGCGCTCGCCATCGCCGAAAACGCCAAGTGCCAGCGCCCCGGTGTCTGCAACGCCATGGAAACCCTGCTCGTTCACAAAGACGTCGCCGACGCGTTCCTGCCCCGCATGATCGCGCGCTTCAAACAGCTCGGCGTCGAACTACGCGGTGACAAAGCGGTTCAGAAATTTGATGCGTCGATCAAACCCGCCACCGAAGAGGATTGGTACGCCGAATATCTCGACATGATCCTCGCCGTCCGCGTCGTCAATAACGTGCAGGCTGCGATTGACCACATCAACACCTACGGCTCACAGCATTCCGACGCCATTGTCACCACCGACGCCAAAGCGGCGAAAAAGTTTCTGGCTCAGGTCGATTCCGCCACCGTTTACGTCAACGCCTCGACCCGCTTCACCGACGGCGGCGAATTCGGCATGGGTGCAGAAATTGGAATCAGCACCGACAAGCTTCATGCCCGCGGCCCCATGGGACTCGAAGAACTCACCACCTATAAATACGTCATCTCCGGCTCCGGCCAGATTCGGAAATAGCCAGAAAGAGGTAACCAGAAATGCGTAAATCAGAAAAACGAAATACTAAAATAGGACTAACACCTTTTCTTAGCGGCGTTGCGGCGCTGGCAGGATTCGGAACTCTTCAGAAAAGGTGTCAGTCCTATTTTTTTAGTATTCCCATCCTACCCTTCGCATTTGCGTTATCAGGGTTCTCGCATTCAAGCATCCGGGTTCCAATGATTGGACCTGAGCCCCAAATCTGTCGGGGCGAAAGTGCTTTTGGTATTACAAAAGAAGCGAAGCGTCAAAACTCACTTCGTCTTTTTGGCCGGGTAGATTTCCCTCCTGCGGCGGAGCGGATCGAAACCACCAACCCACCCCGGCCTGCGGCCACCCCTCCAAAAGGTGTCAGTCCTATTTTTTTAGTATTCCCATCCTACCCTTCGCATTTGCGTTATCAGGGTTCTCGCATTCAAGCATCCGGGTTCCAATGATTGGACCTGAGCCCCAAATCTGTCGGGGCGAAAGTGCTTTTGGTATTCCAAAAGAAGCGAAGCGTCAAAACTCACTTCGTCTTTTTGGGCCGGGTAGAAGCAGGTGGAATGCGTCGTCTGTTTCTTCTGTGGGTGCGGCCGGTGGCCGCGCTCTTTTCTTCCGCGGCCACCGGCCGCGGCTACAGTTCATCTAAAAACGCCCTAGAACGGCTTCGTCAGCGTCAGCGTCAGTAGCTGCCCTTCGGGCCGATCAACGGCGGCGAATTCATAGGCGTAGCGAATGGATGTGAACATGCCGATCTGTGGCCAGAACGCGGAGATTTCGGGGCCGACGCCGACCTTGCGATCCCGTTCGCTGGAGACATTCGGACCGGAATCCTTAGTGGTCTGTTGCTGGTAATAGCCGATGAAGCCTACATCCAGGCCCTGGCGAAGACTCTTGCTGAGGCCCCATTCCGTGGTGAATACCTGACCGGGATCCGTGTACGTTTTTTCCTGTTCATGACAGAACTCGTAGCGATTGAGCAGTGACATCGCCCAGGTCTTTTCTTTGTCCGGGTACCAGGTACCGCCCAGCGTCAGCATGTGCGACCAAAAACCTTTCGAGATCAGATCGGGACGGGAAGGCTCGAAGTCGCCGGTCGGCACCCAGACCGCATAACCCGCCGCGAGATCGAACTGTTTAAAATTCCATGATAACAGCAACGGTTCGAGCTGAATGTCCCCCACGCCCGAATAGTGACCGCTGGCGCCGCCGCCAGTCCAGTCCATGTAAACAAAGGGAACGATCGCATCCATTCCGTAATGCGCGCCGAAGATTTCTTTATCTGTCATCCAGATCAACCGGGCGGCGTTAATGTAGGCCGAAATATCGAAGTCGGGAGGACCGTCCCTGAACGTGTCCGCCGAATAGTACATATTGTAGTCGCGGAAATAAAAGCCGGGCGGCGGGAGCGACGCGCCTTTGATTCCTTCGGCACCCGCAGGGTAATGACCGGCGACGACCGGGACGGGCGGGGGTGGTAACGCCTGAACTGATACCGCGCCGATGAGCACGCCGCACACGAGCACTAAACAAATTTTGGCGGAGATGGATTTCATGACGATCCTTTGATTGAGGTTAAACATCCTGCATTTTGCCGTGCATATAACTTTCATAGGAACTGAGATCGAGCAGGCCGTGGCCGGAGAGGTTGAAGAGCAATACGCGTTTCTTGCCTTCCTCGCGTGCCTTAATCGCCTCGTCCACCACCGCCGCGATGGCGTGCGATGACTCCGGCGCGGGCACAATGCCTTCCTTGCGGGCAAAGAGCACTGCGGCTTCGAACACCTTGGTCTGGTGATAGGCCTTGGCTTCAATGAGACCGAGCTTGAGCGCATGGCTGACCATCGGGGCCATGCCGTGATAGCGTAAGCCTCCCGAATGGATGCTCGGCGGCATGAACTTGTGGCCGAGCGTATACATCATCATCAGCGGTGTGGTTTCCGCCGTATCGCCGAAATCGTAGCGCAACTCGCCTTCCGTTAACGTCGGGCACGCCGACGGCTCGACGCCGACCAGGCGGTATTTTTTCCCGTCACGGATTTTTCCCCGGATAAACGGAAACGCGAGTCCGGCAAAATTACTGCCGCCGCCGCAACAGCCGAAGATCACGTCCGGTTCTTCGCCGGCCAGCTCCATCTGTTTGATCGTTTCTTCGCCGATAACGGTCTGGTGATGGCAGACATGGTTGAGCACGCTGCCGAGCGAATACTTTGTACCCGGGTGTGTGACCGTATCCTCAATGGCTTCGCTGATGGCGATGCCGAGGCTGCCGGAGCAGTCCGGATCTTCGGCGAGCAGTTTGCGGCCATATTCAGTCAATTTGCTCGGACTCGCGTGGACGGTTCCGCCCCAGGTGTGCATGAGCATCCGGCGATACGGCTTCTGGTCGTAGCTGACCCTGACCATGTAAACATTGCATTCCAGCCCGATCAGGCTGCACGCGAACGACAGCGACGCGCCCCACTGGCCCGCCCCGGTTTCCGTGGCAAGCCGTTTGGTGCCGGCGAGTTTGTTGAAATAGGCCTGCGGCACGGAGGTATTCACCTTGTGGCTGCCTGCGGGGCTGGCACCTTCGTATTTATAATAAATGTGCGCAGGTGTGTTCAGCGCCCTTTCCAGCCGAACGGCGCGCAACAGCGGTGTGGGCCGCCAGAGTGAATAAATTTCGCGCACGGGTTCGGGGATCTCGATGTATTTCTCTGTGCTGATCTCCTGCTCGATGAGGTTGCGCGGAAAGATGGCTTCCAGCGCTTCCGGCGGCATCGGTTGTTTGGTGCCGGGATGCAACGGCGGCGGTAGCGGCACGGGAAAGTCTGCGTTGAGATTATACCAAGTCGTCGGAATATCCTTCTGCGTCAAAGCGAAGCTGGTTTTAAGATTCATAAGGTATGCTGCCCTTTATCCGTTGATCAGAAATCGCTTTTCGTGCAGCGCGGATACACACCCGTTGAAACCCGCAGGAATACGCGTTTTCGTGAGCGAAAGGTGCCAAACCGGAATGCGTGTGTCAATCGCGGCGGCAGCAGGAAGACAGACATCCGGCTTCCAACCCTTGGAAATGAGTGTCAATCCGTGCGGATTAGTGGTTACATCCCCGCCCTATGGAAAAAGTTGCAGATAAACCGGAAGCACGGCTGGATGCGTGGCTGGCGGAAGCGGTGCCGGAGCATTCGCGGTCGCGCTGGCAGTCGTTGATTAAAGAAGGCCGGGTGACTGTCAATGGCGCGCCGTGCAAGGCGAACCAGAAAATACGCGCCGGCGACCGCACGGAGTGGACGGTTCCCGAGGCAACCCCCGCCGAGCCGCAGGCGGAAGATATTTCGCTGAACGTTCTTTTCGAAGACCGCAACATGATCGTCATCAACAAGCCCGCCGGGCTGGTGGTGCATCCGGCGGTCGGCAACGAAACCGGCACGCTGGTGAACGCCCTGCTCCATCATTGCACCGACCTGACCGGTATCGGCGGGGAAATCCGTCCCGGCATTGTTCACCGGCTCGATAAGGATACCAGCGGCGTGATGGTGGTCGCCAAAAATGAAAAGGCGATGAATGAGCTGACGCGGCAGTTTAAGGAGCGCGAGACAGCCAAGGAATATCTGACAATCGTCTGGGGCGTTCCATACGGTAAGCGCGGCACAGTGGAGACAACGATCGGGCGGAATCCGCTGCACCGCAAAAAAATGGCGGTCAACGTCCGTAACGGACGCGAGGCGGTTTCTCATTTTGAAGTGCTGGAGGCGCTTGGCGAAGCGGCACTGGTGCAGGTGAAGATTGAAACGGGCCGGACGCATCAGATCCGCGTCCACATGGCGCACATTAAGAATCCGGTCATCGGCGACACGGTTTATGGACGGGCGCGGGCTTCATCGATCAAGGCTGACCGCCAAATGCTGCACGCCGCAAAACTTTCATTGAATCATCCAATCTCTGGAAAACGGATGACGTTTGAAGCGCCGTTGCCAAAGGATATGGAAACACTGCTCCAACAGCTCCGCAATAATACTTCCGCCGCGAAGTAATTTCCGGTATCCATAAACGGCAATGGCGGATATCAAA
>JBAXDG010000071.1:0-6443 GCA_037141075.1 Kiritimatiellales bacterium | reverse complement strand
TGAACGGCTCCGGTGTTGCTCTGCCGCGCCTTGTCGTCGCGCTGATTGAAAACAATCAGAACGCCGACGGCACCGTCACCATTCCTGAAGCCCTGCGCCCCTACGTCGGCGGCCTCACCAAGCTCGGTTAACCTTTTGGAGTGCTCCGGCAAACGAAGTGCGACGGAGCTTTAAAGCGGACTCGCGCTGCGCTTGCGTCCGCACTCCAAAGCGCTGTGCGCTTGTCTATTCGCGTCCATTGGCGTTAATTAACGGTCGTGAACCTGATCGAAAAAGTAAAAGCGGCGATTGAACGGGAAAACCTGATTTCCGAAGGTAAGCATATCGTTGTCGGTGTCTCCGGCGGAGCCGATTCCGTTGCACTGCTCCATATTCTGCATCGTCTTGGCTATTCGTTGACCGTCGCGCACCTGAACCACTCCATTCGCGGCGCGGAAGCCGACGGTGACGAAGCGTTCGTCAAAGCTCTTTGCAAAAAACTCGGGATCAAATGCGTCACCGCTAAAGCGGATGTTCCCGCGCTCGCCAAAGCCAAAGGCATCTCGCTCGAAATGGCCGCCCGCGAAGCCCGCCACGACTTTTTCCGTTCCCTCAACTCAAGCCTCAAGCCTCAGGCCTCAGGTCTTCTCATTGCCTTAGCTCATCACGCCGACGACCAGCTTGAAACCTTTTTTCTGCGCGCGGCGCGTGGCACCGGGCCTTCCGGATTAGGCGGCATGCGTTCTTTCCAATGTTTGGAAAACGTAGACGCGACGCCCTCGTCGCGTTTCTCAGACACTGCGGACGCGACGAGGGCGTCGCGTCTACGATCCAGAACACTGACGCTGCTCCGTCCAATGCTTGGAATCCGGCGGGCTGAAATTATCCAATGGTTGGAAAAAGAAAAAATCGAATGGCGTGAAGACGCCACCAACACCGACGAAACTATTTCGCGTAACTTTATCCGTCATCAGCTTCTTCCAATGTTTGGAAAGCTCAACGACCGCGCCGCCGAAAATCTTCTGCGTACCATGGATATTCTGCGCGACGAAGACGACTTTCTTTCTGTCACCGCTGAACTTGAAATGGACGAACTCCATGCGCAGCCCAAAGCGGTTCAGCGCCGGATCATCCAGCGCTGGCTGATCGAACACGGCGCCAAGCCTGACTTTGATTCGATTGAAAAAGTGATCGAGTTCGCGGCGGAGACCGATGGAAGCCGTTCGCTAGACCTTGAAGGCCTCCGCATCGTCAACGAATACGGGGAGTTAAGAGCGGAATGTGGAAGCGGCATCCTGCCGCTGGCCAGAGGCTGGAAGCCTCTTCCACAAAAAATAACCATTAAAATCGAAGAAGGCGTCGGCATTCTGCGCGAACCGTGGTGCGCTTCCGTTTCGCTCGCCAAAGTCGCGGGCAGGGAAGTGACCGTCCGGGTTGCTAAGCCCGGCGACCGCATGGAGCCGTACGGCATGGAGGGGTCCAAAAAGCTGCAGGACATTTTCACCGACCTGAAAATCCCGAAAGCTCAGCGCGAACAGTGGCCCGTTGTCGAATGCGGCGGAGAAATTATCTGGCTGCCCGGTTACCGCATCGCCCGCGGCTGGGAACTCTCATCGGATTCCAAGCCGGCGTTGCATTTGTTTGCCAATGAAGGCTGTGCTTAATGACGCACTGAAAACGCGCCAGCGTTTTTACGGTACGGAGGATGTGCAGGGTCGATCATTCGTTCTTTCCCGCATAAGGTACTCTTCAAGAGAAGGGAGTTTCGCGTTTTCCGAATTACCAACATGTTCGATCGGGAACCATATTAGCTGCAGGAATGCCATGATTAGAATAAGCGGCAGGAGAAAAAGAAGTTGCACCTTCGGGGTTTTATTCTTGATGAATATTGTCATCCCGACGGTGATCAGAAAGCCTATCGGGAGCACGAATAGTGGGCATAAGACAAATGTATACACTGTTGCAGACAAGGAATTGACGCAAGAGCGCAACACGAATGCCACCAAGAGGATTGCATGATTGATCACTACTGAGGCGGCAAGGAGAACCGCCGTGCCGATGGCGGACAGGCGGAGTATCCGTATTACTTCCTTGATGCGTCGGTTCATTTGAGATCGGACAATGTTATTGAACGTACTTCAAGTTTGTTGTTTCAGGAATGTCTGTTTCTTCTAAGTCGGCAGACTAGCCGTCGTCTGAAAGGCACACAATCCAAAATAACGCTTTCATCAGGCGATGGGCCTGAAGAATGTTTTTGGTGGAGCGGGCGCTCCGCGCACGCTTTGAACGCGCCCGGCCCTTCGATGAACTCAGGACAGGCGGTCGCGCTCCACCTTTTCTTGCTGTCTTTTCACGGGTTCGGCGGCTATTCTCCCGCCCCTCAATCTGTTGATTTGGGCGGAGGCCAATGCTATGGTCTTCGCCAACAAGGATTTAATTATGGACGACAAAACGGATATTCCCGAAACCCCTGAGAAAAAAGAGCCGCGCAAGAAGTCGCCGGTGGTGAAGCCGCCGATGCCGATGAAGGGCTTCGCGATGTGGTTCCTGATGATGGCACTGGTGCTGATGGGCCTGCAGCTTTTCCAGAAGCCGGAACAGCAGGAGAAGCTGGACTATAATCCCGGCTTTGTCCAGATGGCGAAGGAGGGCCGCATTATCAGTTGCGATATCGTGCGCGAAACCTCCGGCAATGATTACATCACCGGCGACCTGAAAGATCTGGACAGCAAAACCGGCAAGTCCAAAAAGTTCCGCGTCGATGTGGTGGTCACCGAAGACCTGCTGAAAATGCTTCAGGAAAACAACGTCACCTTCAAGGTGCGCGCGGCTTCGCCGTTCTGGCAGGTGTTCTGGAATATCGCTCCGTTCGTTATCGGCTTCATTATCATCTATTTCTTTTTCTTCCGGCAGATGAAGATGGCGGGCGGCCGCGCGATGAGCTTCGGCAAGAGCCGCGCCAAACTGCTTCAGCGTGATGATAAAAACCGCACGACCTTCGCCGATGTCGCCGGCGTGGACGAGGCGAAGGAAGAGTTGCAGGAAGTGGTCGAGTTCCTGAAAAACCCGAAACGGTTCCAGCGGCTCGGCGGTAAAATGCCCAAGGGCGTTCTGCTGGCGGGCTCGCCCGGCACCGGTAAAACACTGATCGCCCGCGCCGTTGCCGGCGAGGCCGAAGTGGCGTTCTTCTCGATCAGCGGATCGGACTTCGTCGAAATGTTTGTCGGCGTCGGTGCCAGCCGGGTACGCGATATGTTCGAGCAGGGCCGCAAGAGCGCGCCGTGCATTATTTTTATCGACGAAATCGACGCCGTGGGCCGCAGCCGGTTTTCCGGTATGGGCGGCGGACACGACGAACGCGAGCAGACGCTGAATGCGCTACTGGTTGAAATGGACGGCTTTGATACCACCGAAGGCGTAATCATCATCGCCGCCACCAACCGTCCCGACGTGCTCGACCCCGCGCTGATGCGTCCGGGTCGTTTCGACCGTCAGGTCTTCATCGACCTGCCGAACCTCAAAGGGCGCGAAGAGATTCTCAAGATTCACATCAAGCGCGTTACGGTGGCCGAAGGAACCGATCTTTCCAAAGTGGCGCGCGGCACGCCCGGCTTCTCCGGCGCGGATATCATGAACCTCGTCAACGAAGCGGCGCTGCTCGCGGCGCGGCGCGGCGCGGAAGCTGTGGAACTGCCCGACTTTGAAGAAGCGCGCGACAAAGTGTCATGGGGCCGCGAGCGCCGCAGTCACATGCTCGACGCCGAAGAGAAAAAGCTGACGGCTTACCACGAAGCGGGTCACGCCATCGTGCTGGCGAAGACCGAGCAGACCGAGCCGGTGCACAAAGTCACTGTGATTCCGCGCGGCCGTGCGCTGGGCGCGACCATGCAGCTGCCGGAAAAAGACCGCTACACGCAGGGCCGCAAGCGGCTGATGGGAATGCTGATCGGCCTGATGGGCGGCCGCGCCGCCGAAGAACTGATTTTCGGCGACGTCACCACCGGCGCGCAGAACGATATCGAACGCGCCACCCGCATCGCCCGCGCCATGGTTTGCGAATTCGGCATGAGCGAAACGCTTGGCCCGCGCAACTACGGTTCCGATCAGGAGCATATGTTCCTTGGCCGCGAAATCAGCCGGAATGAAAAGCACAGCGAAAAGATCACGCAACTGATTGACGTGGAAATCGACAACATCCTCAAAGAGGCGCATGAAACCGCCGGCAACATTCTGAAGGATCATCGCGACCGTCTGGAACTGATTGCCGGACTGCTCATCAAATATGAAACGCTCGACGGCGATCAGGTTATGGAAATTCTCGAAACCGGCAAAGTGCCCGAAGAGTTGCTCAAAAACGGCAACGGGAATAACCACGCGGAAACGCCCACCGTGCCGGAAGAGGTGAAGGTGGAAGAAGTTCCTCCCGCAGAAAAAGCGGAATAACGCAGAAGTTTCCAGACATTGGAAACACAAAGGCCGCCCGAAAGGACGGCCTTTTTTGTTTACCGGCGCGGAGGGCCGGAACGGCGGGGCGGCGGGCGGCCGCCTCCGCTACGTTGCGGCGGACGGCTTTCGCGGTGGGGCGCTTTGCGTACCGGCGGGGGTAGCACAAGCATGTCCGGTTCGGGTTGGATGCAAGGAAGGCGTTTGCCGAGCAGTTCTTCAATCGCGGGCAGTTCGAACGATTCTTTTTCGCAAGCGAAGGTGACAGAAATTCCTTTTTTGCCGGCGCGGCCGGTGCGGCCGATCCGGTGAACGTAGTCATCGGCCTGCGACGGGATGTTGAAATTGACGACGTGGGTGATGTCGTCGACATGGATGCCGCGGCCGGCGACGTCGGTGGCGACGACGAGTTTGCAGCGTCCGTCTTTGAAGTCGGCCAGAATGCGCTGGCGCTTGTTCTGGGCAACGGCGCCGGAGAGGATCTCGCAGTCAATGCCGTAGCGGAAGAGGGCGTCGGCAAGGCGTTCGGTCTGGTCACGGCGGTTGGTGAAGATGAGCGCGGAGCTGTCACCGACCTCTTTTTTGAGGATGTTGTAGAGCAGGGAGAATTTCTGGTCGTCGGTGACGAGGTAAACCTGCTGGTCGATCAGTTCGGTGGCGTTGTGATCGGGCTCGATTTCAACTTTGCCGGGGTCGGTCATCCAGGCGGCGGCGAGGCCCATGACTTTGTCGTCGAGGGTGGCGCTGAAGAGCAGGGTCTGCCGGTTTTCTTTGGGCGGAGTCTTGTAGACGATTTTGCGGACGTCGGGGATGAAGCCCATGTCGAGCATGCGGTCGGCTTCGTCGATGACGAGCACTTCAACCTCGCGCAGGTTAATGACACCCTGATTGGCGAAGTCGATGAGGCGTCCCGGTGTGGCGACGATGATGTCGACGGGCTGCTCAAGCATGCGGCGCTGTTTGTCATAATCGATGCCGCCGTAGATGGCGACGGTGTGAAAGGGGGTGTAGGTGCTGAGCTTCTCGGCGTCGTCGCGAATTTGCATGGCGAGTTCGCGCGTCGGGGCGAGAATAAGCGCGCGGGGCGTTCCGGGCTTCGGAGCTTCCTGCCTGTTTTTGATGAAGCGGGTGAAGATGCCGAGCAGGAAAGCGGCGGTTTTGCCGGTGCCGGTCTGCGCTTTACCCGCCATGTCCTTGCCAGCGAGGACGGACGGAAGAATTTCCGCCTGAATCGGGGTGCAGTAACGGAAATTGAGGTCGGCGATGGCGTGGAGGAGGTCAACGGGCAGTTCGAGGTCGCGGAAGCGGGTTTTGCCTTCCTGCGGTTCAACCTGGAAGGAATCGGGGTTCCAAGGTTGGGAACCTTTGCGAACCGGCGCAGGGCTCGGAGCTCTTTCGGGAGCCGGACGCTTCTTTTGCGGTACGCTGGCGGGTTTGCGGTGTTCTCCGCCGTGACTGTGTTTACGGGGTGCATCGGCCTGCGGCGGCTGTTTGGCGGCAGGTTTCTTTGAATCAGCGGCCGGCTTCGCGGCGGCTTTGGACTGCGAGGGACGGTAGGTTTCCTGCTTTTTAAACAGTTTTCCGATTTTTTCGATAAAAGAAGGCATAGACTCGATTTCAGGTTAATATTCCGGACTTTCCGCCTCGGGCGGCTTGTCCTTTGAGAAGGGGTGGCATTAAAAAGGTTTCCTAATTATTTTGCCATAAATAAATTGGAATTTAAAATGAGGCGCTTTCGGAGGCAGAAGGGATATTCATGCAGATTGCCTGTTTAGATTTAGAAGGGGTTCTTGTTCCGGAGATCTGGATCAACGTGGCGGAGCGTACCGGCATCAAGGAGCTGCGCGCCACAACCCGCGATGTTCCGGACTATGATGCGCTGATGCGTCAGCGCCTGCGGATCCTCGACGAACACCATTTGAAGCTCGCCGACATTCAGCAGGTGATTGCCGGCATGGGGCCGCTACCCGGCGCAAACGACTTTCTCGACCGCCTGCGCAAAAAGTTTCAGGTGATCATCC
>JBAXDG010000070.1:0-6599 GCA_037141075.1 Kiritimatiellales bacterium | reverse complement strand
CATCAGCCCGGCTAACAATCCATACACCTTCTTCATGAACCCTCCCTTTCCGGCAGACGCCCCATGCGCCCCGCCAACTGCCCGGATTTTAAACCGGAAAATCTTTTCTGCAACCGCAAAAACCGACGATTCGCCTCGGGTTTCTAAATAGCAGAACGGTTTCAGGTTCAGGAATGAGCGAGACAACAAAAAACCCCGGTGGAAACCGGGGTTTTTGGTCGCTTTACAAGAAGCTTACTGCATCCGGACTTTGATCTGATAATGGTTCACTCTAGAGTCAGGAGTTGCGTTGGTGAAGCTACTTTGCGTCCACGGGATATTGCTTTCCAGACATTGGAAGCCGTTCATCAGATTCGTTGCCCAATAGACCGAATAGACCCGTCCTGAAACCGGACTCCAGCTGACCGTGTCGCGGTTGTTCTGGACCGCCTTGAAGCCGGAGGTCGTGTTCGTAGGATCGGTTCCGGCAATGTATTCCTGCCAGGCGGTCAGGCCGTCACCATCCTGGTCGACAGCGGCCGCCTGATCGAACGTGGCTCCACTGTTGGTCAGACCGTGCCTCGCCATCCATGAGTACGGCACATTCGCACCAGACGCCACAGGGTTGGTGGTAATCTGCTCCGTGAAGGTCGCGGCCAGCGTGCCGGAATACTGCACGTCGTTCCAGGTGAAGTTAGTGGTCGTGCTGTCGTTGTCAAACGACATGCCCGTCACGGCTGTTCCGTTGGTGGTCAGCGTAGCGATCCGATAGTAATTGCTCGCCGTGATAACAAAGTCCGCGCTGCCACCGGACAACACATTCGTGCTCGCCGGCGAGACCGTTCCGCCAATTCCCCCGTTAGCTGTCAGTGTGTAATAGATATCTGCATACGTCGCGGTCAGACTGATTGCCTGTGCCGGCATAGTCACCGTGGTGCTCGCGGAGTTGGAATTGGCCGCATACTGCGTGTCGCCGATCCATGCCGCAAAGGTCTTAGCGAACAAATTGCTGGCGGTAATCGCCACCTGCGTTCCGTTGGTGTATGAGCCGCCGCCGGTGCCGTTGTTGACTGTCAGCGTATAGGTGGTGGATGGTACGCTGATGCCCGGCGAGAAGACGGCGGCGACAATATGCAATCTGGCAGCGGTACCATGCGTGCATGAGAAGGTGGTATTTCCTCCGGCGAGATTCGGGATATAGCCCTGATACCAGTATCCACCCACAACAGCAGAAGTAAGCCAATTGGCAGCAGTGCCGCTGCTCGTGCTGGCTGAGAAGCCGGTGCCGGTCGCGGTCGCGGCACTAGCGGAACACAAGGCGGCGAAGCCGCCAACGGGAACACCCGTTGCGGTCGAGGAGGTAATTGACGCGGCCCCGGAACTGGCATCGTTGATGGCGGAGGCGATAACGGGACTGATATTCGTATCAACACCGGAGAGCGTGAAGGCTGAGATAATTTGTGCCTGGTAGCCAGCGGGCAAACCGCCTGAAATGGTGCCGCTGCCAGCGGTCGGGTTCCATAGATAAAAAATTGAACTGCCAAATGCCTTGGCTGCGCTGTTCCCCGCCTGAACGGCCCGGGTCATGGTTTGGGTGACCGCGCCGCTGCTGGTTACCCAGTCCAAGGTCAGCGGGCCGGTGGGGTAAGTATTATTTACAGCCTTGTAAGAAAGATTGACCACGAGCACGTTTCCCCCGGTGGTCGAAAACACCTGGCTGATGGGCAAAACCGTATTGGAAATACTACCCCCAGTCGAATCCACCACGGCAATCGCCGCCGGGGTGGAGTCCACATACGTCGCGGTCAGGGTGACCGCATTGGTCGACATCGTGACCAGGGCATTCGTGTAGGTGACGTTGTTCACATACGCGACATCACCGGTCCACTGGGCAAAGATTTTTCCGGAGATCGCGCTCGCCGAAATCGCCACCTGCTGTCCGTTGGTGTACGAGCCGCTGCCGCTACCGCTGTTGACCGTCAGCGTGTATCGGCCGGGGATATCCGTGTACGTCGCAGTCAGGGTGACCGCATTGGTCGACATGGTGACCAAGGCGTTCGTATAGGTGACGTTGTTCACATACGCGACATCACCGGTCCACTGGGTAAAGGTTTTTCCGGAGATCGCGCTCGCCGAGATCGCCACCTGCTGTCCGTTGGTGTACGAGCCGCTGCCGCTGCCGCTGTTGACCGTCAGTGTGTACCGGCCGGGGAGATCTGTGTACGTCGCAGTCAGAGAAATATTTTGTGCGGGCATAGTCACTGTGGTGTTCGACGAGGTAACGCTCGCCACATATTGCGTATGGCCGGTCCACCGGTCAAAGACCTTTCCCGATGGAGCATTGCTGGCCACAATCGCCACCTGCTGTCCGTTGGTGTACGAACCGCTGCCGGTGCCGTTGGTGATCGCCAAAGTGTAAGTGTTGAAAATGTTTGCGAAAGTTGCCGTGACCTGAGTATTCACATTGGTCGGGTAAAGAATCTCACGAGCATCCGTGCCGCTCAAGTCGCCGCTCCATCCGGAGAATTTCCAGCCCGCCGACGGAGTCACTGTCATTTCCAGCCGCAGTCCTGTGGCATAGGTGCCTGAGACCGGAGAATAGATGGTGCCGTCGTTGCGGGCCGAAACCGTGCCTTGTCCGACGGTGTTCATGGTGACGTTGACCTGCTTAACCAGTTCAATACTGTGGAAGGTGGTGTCACCGCTCAAATCCATATTGGTCAGCGCCAGATCGGAGCCGTTCGGGCCGTTGTTCCCGAACGCCCAGTCGGTGACGACAACGGAGTTGGTTTTCCATGTATTGGAATTGGCTTTGGTTACTGTAAACGCCGACTTCTGGCTGTTGCCGACCGCATCGTACAACAGCCCGAACCGATTGGTTCCGCTGTCGAGATAGATCACCGAAAGCTGTATGCTCTGTCCGGGCGTCGGTGTCAGATGGTCATTCACATCGAAATACATCGTATTCCTGCCGGACGCGCGGTCGAAACGGCGCGCAAAGCGGTCGAACGAATGCGATGAAGGGGTTAACGTCCCGCGGACGCGCCAAACAGCTAAACTTTCATTGGTGGGATTGATCTGAGTAATAAACCGGTCATAGTTTCCGGGAACAATTTTCCAGCCCGAATCGTTATAGCCGGTCTGGTTCGGGCGCTGCTTCACATGACCCCATGTGGCCGCGACCAGATGATCCATCCGAGCGCCCTGATTGGAATAGGCCGCGCAGATGGCCGTGTATCGGTTGGTATTACTTTGGCTTGCCGGCGACCCGTAGGTGCTCGTCGGGAACTTGACCGTGTCGGACGAATCGAGTCCTTCGTGGAAAATGCAGAATCCACCGCGGGCCGTGGCCGGGTCGAGTTCCGCCGCCCACTTGTTGAAAAAGTCCACCGCGAATAAGAAATTACTGCTATACGTGGCCTCCAGACAATTGCCGGTCAAATCCCAGATGGTCATGCCGGCATTCAACTGCTCGACAGCCGTCCAATACATGGACGATTTGAGATTGAGCTGGAAGTAAGGCCATTCCCATGTCCCATCCATCTCGCTTCTGGAAAACATTTTAAAATTGGAATCCACAGCAAGTGTCTTGAACGAATCCGGCGTATCTCTGGAGGTCGACAAATGGTGTCCCCGCGTCGATCCGTCATACTTTGCGCCGGCACTACCTGTCACATTGTTGGTAATCCAGGTCCACTCGGCCGGGTAACCGATTGGTTCAATGTGAGCGAACAAAAGCGGAATAACGGGGCCCGGCCCGGTCTGAAAAGCCTGCCGGTACAGTTCGAAAACCCAAAGTCTGTAATTCAGCCATTCCGGATCGGAAATCTGATACTGCGTCGGTGTGACGCTGGTCCCATTCTCATACGGGGTCTCGTCCCCCGTGGCGCCGGTATCCACACGGACAAAGGCGATGCGTTTCTGCAGGTTCGTCGCCACGTCCTGGCGCACATGCTTGGCAAACGCCCGCACCATTTCTTCAAAGTAGATTTTAAATTCCGGATCCAGATAATAGCCATAGGTGTACAGTCCGTCACTGCATGACGGAACGCCCGCACTGAACATCCAGATCGGCATGGTTTTTCCCGCTGACGCGCCTTCAATGGGCGCCACCTTGACAGTATACATTTGGTTCTGGTCTTCAGCAACTTGCAGCAGGCTATCCAGCGTCGTCCAGGTAAAGTTGCTCCGGGCGGCATTAACCTCCGTCCAATTCAGATTACATTCCTGACCGCGGGCGAAGGGATAAGCGGCGACAGAATGCCCGCCTGCCCGATCCCAAACGCCATACGAATCCCGATCCATTCCCAGTACGGCGGCATTGGCCGTCATTTTCGCGCCAAACAGACAGGACACAGCGACGGTTAAACCAACCGACGCACGCAATATACTCTTACTGGAGAACATCGTCTTTCCTCTTTCTGCCTAATGACCAGCTTGATGGGGGCTTAATTTCGTTTATGAAGCCCATTTTAAGCGTTCCATTGTATCTTGTCAGACATCCGCTTACAAGCATCCTTTGAAACGCCCCTCCCGAATATAAATACCGATTTTCCCCTTTACGCGGGTGAGCATATATAATATAAATGTACGTTGAATTGGGAGGTCTAGATCTTCCAAGCTTGATGTATCGATAAGTAAAAACAGTAACAACAGGAGATAGAAATGAATAAAAGAGTAGCAATAGGTATCGCCATTATGGCGATGGCGGCAACAGCAGTGCAGGCGGCAACTTTCACCACGACTACGGGTGGGGACTGGATGACACCGGGGACTTGGAATTCAACGACAACACCAGGAGCTACAGTAGGCGGAGCTGACCTTGCACGTATCAACAACGGTTCTACTGTAACCCTCGCTGGCAGCGTGGCGCAGCCTCTGGGTAACGTTCAGGTTGGGCAAAGCGGGAATGGCAACCTCATCTTAAACAGCGGCGCTTTCCTCGGAATGCTCTCGGCCAGTACCTTGACAATCGGGCAGGTCGGCGTTGGAACGTTTACCATGAATGGTGGAACCGTTACTGGCAAAACGTTCACCATTTCTCAGGTCGCTGGTGCGGCAGGTTCTTCAGCCGCCATACATAGCGGTGCCACCATGACCCTTGAGGGTTCGGCCACGATTGGGAAATTTGGAGCCGGATCCATGACGATGGATGGCGGTTCCATCTCGGCTGGCAGACTACTTGTGGGCGACCAGACCGCTGCCTTCGTCGGTACTCTTGCCTTTACAGGGGGAACCATAACGCTTTCCGGATCGGGTACGAATGGACTTGCCATCAATACGGCCGCCGGCAGCCAGATGACCATGGAAGGCAATGCACAACTGATCATGGCTGGTAACCAATATTCCGTAATCAACGATTACGTAACCTTAGGTGACCTTGTTTGGGCCAACGGCGGAACGATCGCTGGTGTGGGCGATCATACCTGGGCCAACGGCGGAAACTATCTCCATACCGCTTATGATTCCGGTGCCAACCAGACCACGATCTGGGTGAACACGATTCCTGAACCTGCAACGGTTGGAATGCTCGGCCTCGGCTCGCTGATCGTTCTGCTGGTTCGCCGCATGCGCGGCTAAATCATCAGGATTCATCAGAATTCAAAAAGCCGCCCTTAATCGGGGCGGCTTTTTTGTGTCCTCCTGGCTAGAGAGCAGTTTAGGAAGTGGCGCAGACGAAGTTTCTTTTTGTTTTTGTAGCAGTCGCCCTGCGGGCGACTCGTTCGCCACAGGCGAACGGCTACAGGGTTTCGTCATCCGCTAGCAATTAACGATTGTGATGATGCCGCGCAGAACCCACCCCGGCCTGCGGCCACACCCCCCCGGGATGAAAGGCGTCTAATACCAAGTTCGCATGATATTCGGTTTATAAACAAGGCAACCGGCCTGCGGTGAGCCCTGTCGAACCGGACGGTTGCGATACGTACCGCCGCCGTCCCGGCGGCCTTGACATAAATACCGAACCTCATACGCATGTGGTATGACATCCCCTCCTTGGGAGGGGTGCGCGAAGCGCGGGGTGGGTCGCCGAGCCAACTGAACAGGAAAGCCTTTCCGCCGCACAAACCCACCCCGGCCTGCGGCCACACCCCCCGGGATGAAAGGCGTCTAATACCAAGTTCGCATGCTATTCGGTTTATAAACAAGGCAACCGGCCTGCGGTGAGCGCTGTCGAACCGGACGGTTGCGATACATACCGCAGGCGTTCCCGCCTGCTTTCTGCCTTCCTCCTTCGGCGGACAAGTCGGCAGATCCGCCGGGGCGGAAAATGACCGAGAAGGTCATTCAGCTTTTGGATGCCGATTTTGCAGGCCTAAACCTCCTTGTCCGACGAAGGAGGAACCCGGCGAACCGAATAAATACCGAACGTCTTCTGGAGCCGGCATCATTCCATATCAAACAGCACCCCGGCTGTCGCCACGTGAAGGCTCACCGGGTAGTTTCTTATGAGATTTCCCGTTTTATTTCTCAGTTTCCGTCTGTGACCCCGGGCGGAAGAGGCCCCACCGTGCCGGTCTTATAATCAAACGGCCTGCCTTCGTGTTTATAATGGTCAAAAACATCGCCCTGCCCCAACGTGCGCGGATCGCCTTGAGCGGTCAGGTCGGCTTCCATCTTTT
>JBAXDG010000069.1:0-6610 GCA_037141075.1 Kiritimatiellales bacterium | reverse complement strand
GCTGGAACGAGCTGACTTCGATCACCAGCCAGTCCGGCGTCTCGGGAAGCATCACCGCATCGCAAACTGGAAACCCGTAATTACCGCACGGCACAGCTTTCTGTCCGGCCTGCGCCAGCGCCTCGGCAATCCATTTCACAACCGTGCTTTTACCGTTGGAGCCGGTCACAGCAATCACCGGACAGCGGCGACGCGACCAGCCAAGTTCCAGTTCCGAAAGAAGCGGAATGCCGCGTTCCATCAAATCTTTTATCCACGGATGCTTGAGCGAGAAGCCGGGACTGACCACTGCCGTTTCCGGCAGGAAATTTGAAACCTGAAACCTGAAATCTGAAAAGTCTGTCGTGCTTTCATCGAGCGAGAGTGTCTCGCAACCTTCGGAACGCAACAACGACTCAGCGGCACGACCGCTGCGCCCGCATCCAACCACTAACGCTTTTTTATATTTATGCACGGCGCGGATATTTACGGAAAGCATCCCGCTCATCAAGCACGATGCGGGGCATTTGCGAATGAGGTAATGGGGAACCTGACGGATTCCAAGCATTGGAAAATGCGTGTCGTGTGCCGGTAGGAAACGGCACTACATGCAGTAGGAAGCGGCATTACGTGAATATCAGGGAGTCCTTACGGCAAACAAATTTGATTTTCCACTAGGCGAGCAGAGAATGCGGACAACCCGAGAGGACATTGAAAACCGAAAGGGGCGAAGTATGAAAAAACTGTTAGTCGCGTTAGTGATAGGTCTCGCAGCAACATCGTACGGAAACTTGGATGTTGTCTGGTGCGCTTCGGCGGGGTTT
Organism: Kiritimatiellales bacterium; assembly: GCA_037141075.1. Lineage (GTDB taxonomy): Bacteria > Verrucomicrobiota > Kiritimatiellia > Kiritimatiellales > Tichowtungiaceae > Tichowtungia. Next base: position 5,807 of record JBAXDG010000069.1, on the reverse strand, counting down.
TACTTTACTGGTGATCCTGCTGTCGGAATTCTCGGTGACGCCACGGGCAATTCAACGGTTGCACAACTGATGTACAGCCCCGACAATGCTGGAGACGCTATCAATACTTCTGGAATAGGCGTTGACAATGACGTGGTGTGGGATTCGGTTACCCTCACTGAAGATGGCGTTTCGGGAAACTGGGATGATTACGCCTGTTTCGGCACCCGGAGTTATCGCCAGGCGTTTACTTCAGGTTATGTGTACGCCTTGATATTTCAGGACAGCAATGTGCAGGCGGGTGACTGGTATTATTACACCCCGCTGTTAGCCTTGGAAGACATCACCGGAATTATGTTCCCGCAAGTCATCGAGATGAATACGGATGTTGTTTTCGGGAACGCCATTGACAGCACCACCGGCGGCGGCGTGTCAAATCCCGGCCTGGTCAATCAGGTCGATCAAGGTCTCCGCGTCGGGCGAGTCGTTCAGGCTATTCCTGAGCCTGCCAGCGCGCTGATGATCGGCCTTGGCGGCCTTCTTCTTGTCGGCTACCGCCGCTTCTACGGCCTTTTTTAGCCTTTGATTTCAACAGGGCACTCCGCAGTTCCGGGGTGCCCTTTTTTATTTCCCGCGCGGCGGACGATTACACCAAAAACCGAATGATGTCCGGTTTTAAGAGGCAAGGCAACCGGGACGGTTGCGATAAGTACCGCTAAGCACAGGCTGGACGCGAAGCGAGGCTTTCTGGAAGAAAGCAGCGACTCAAGGGAGCGGCAACCTTGCGCCACAAACTGATTAACAGCTACGACATTTTCTGAAACGCTCTAATACCACATGCGTATGAGGTTCGGTATTTATATCAAGGCCGCCGGGACGGCGGCGGTACGTATCGCAACCGTCCCGGTTGCCTTGTTTATAAACCGAATATCATGCGGTTTTAGTATAATAGACGAACCCGTCTTTCGGGTTGATCAGCAGGATTTTGCCGTCCATTGTTTTCATTCAATCCGTTCCACCTCAATCAGGTGGAAGACGGTATCGTCGCCCGATTCATAGTTCAGCACAAGTTCCGTAACCCCGGACAAGGTGACCGTATTGGTTCTCCACTCGCCACTTCCGGTATTCTGGATAGACGTTGCGTCTTTTTTCCCTGGGAGTCCGATCGACCACGATCCCGTTCCCTTGTCGAGATAGATGACACTCACTTTCACCGTCTTGGCATTGAATCCCGCATCGAGCCGGAAGCGCATTTGCGTCTTGCCGGACTGATGCTCAAAGGAGCGACCGAAGCGCCCATAGATGGACTCGTCGATGTTCCACCGGCCGACATCGCCGGAGCCCGGGTCGATCTGCGTCAGAAACCGTTCATAGTTTCCCGGCAAAGTCCCCCAGCCCGCATCGTTGGGGCCGCTACTCTTGCGGTTGACCATGCCGCCACCGGTCGCCTTTTCCGGATCGTCCATACGGGCTCCATATTTCGCATAGGCCTCGGCGATTTTAACGTAGCGTTCAGCATCCTTCTTCTTTCCCGGTTGACCTCCAAACTTTTCGGAGGGGAAGCGTACAAAATCCGAAGCATCCAGTCCGTCGCGCAGCGCGCAGAAAGCGGCCGGTGCGGTCGCCGGATCCTTCTGGCCGGCATATTTGTTGAAGAAAACGAAGGCCGGAAAATTGGCTTTGTCAGTCAACGCCTGATATGGAATGTTCCAGATGTCCAGCCGGCAATGCGTCGCAAAGATCCCTGACCAGTAGAGTGCCTGGGGAATGTTGCGCTTCGACCAGCCCATCACAAACAGCTCGCCGTCCATCTCGCCGCGCTTGAGCACCGACTTGCCGCGTTTTTTCGCTTCAGCTTCGATGGCGGCGTGCTTGGCCAGACGCGCGCCGTTATCGCTGACAATGTAGCCGTGACTGAACATGCCTTCCTTTAACGCGATGACATCCATGTTCTCCAGCAGCCATTGGGATTCCAAACCGCCGTTGGCGTCGGAGTTCACCAGAATTGGAATTCCGGGAACGGCGTTACGGTAGCGTTTCCAGGCTTCCAGCCGGAAGTCGTTCCAAATTTCATCGGAGATGACATATTGCTGATCCAGCGGTTTGCCCTTATAGGGCTGGCCATCGCCGGTGGAACCTTCGGCGCACTGCACAAACACAATACGTTCGCGCAGTTCAGGCGGCAGAGCATTGACATATTTACCGAAGGCATCAATCAGGCCCATAAACCGGCTCTTGTATTCCGGATGAAGGTAGTATGGATATCTACTCTGCTTATCGGTCTTCTGACCCAACGCATTGACCGCCCGGTCCGTGATCACCAGCGGAACGCCCTTTTCATAGATCCACTCTGGGCAAGCCGGCCCGACCCAGATCATCAGCGTTACATAAAGACCGTCTGCATGCGCCGCTTTTAGCGGTTTGCCGATTTGTTCATCGAACGCGTATTGTCCCGGTGCTGATTCAAGCGAATCCCATTTAAGGATGAGCGGAACGCTGCGCATCTCTGGGCATTCCGCCCGCGAAATCTGCCCAGGCTTCCACGCCGACCAGCTGGATATACCGCAACCCGGTCTCACCGCCGCCACTGCTCCGGCCGCCGCGGCGACCAGCAAACCCGCACACACGATATTTTTCATAAAACTCCCTGATAGAGATTAACTGCGAAACCCATGGCTATCCGCCGGAACAAACCTATTCATCCTCGTTCAGTTGGCCCTTGCTCATCGCTTTTTTGTCAGCACCGGAAAGCTTGTTGCGGGGTGAATCCGGTTCATCGTGCGTTGGCAGATATTCTTTAAAGCGGGCGATGATCTCTTTGTATTCCGGATTCGCGGCCAGATTTTTGTGTTCCAGCGGGTCGATGGAGTGGTCGTAGAGCTCCTCGGCGCCGTCGGCCTTGCCGCCGTACCAGGTGTAGCGGTAGCGTCCGTCCGTGAAAGAGTGGTTTTTGTACTGATAGGTGGTCAGCGTCGGGGTATTCCACTCCATCTTCGGATTTTTAAGCAGCGGCACAAAACTGCGCCCTTCGTTTTCCGCATTGGGTGGCAGACCGCACAGCTCCACCAGCGTGGGATACATATCGAGCAGGTTGACCACCCCTTCGCATTTGAAATCGGGCGGCGTCATGCCGGGCACGCGGACGATAAACGGCACGCGGGCCGACTCTTCCCACAGATCGGTCTTGCCGTATTTCATCTTCTCGGAAAGGTGCCAGCCGTGGTCGCCCCAGATCATAACGATGGTGTTGTCGGCATATTTGCTCTTTGCCAGCGCATCGAACAGCACGCCGATACAGTAATCGACATAGCTGACATTCGCCAGATAGGCGCGCTGTGCCTCTTTGTGCAGGTTGGCTTTGTCGGCCAGCAGAAAGCGCGCGTCTGGTTTAAAGATCGGCCGTCCGTCTTTGCGAACAATGTCATCGAGGTCGTCGCGGAAGATCTCGACCGGTATCAATTTTTCCAGCGGATAGAGGTCGAAAAATTCCTGCGGGACATACCACGGCAGATGCGGTTTGGAGATTCCCAGCGCCAGGAAAAACGGCTTGCCGTCAAAGTCGCGCTGGAGCTGATCGGCCGCCCATTTGCAGGCGACATAATCTTTGGTCTCTTGAACCGGCGCCTTGCAGGCGCCCCAGGCAAAGTCGGTGCCGCCGGCTTTGACGCCATCCGCCGGCGGAGGTGTTTGTTCCCACAGCATACCCTTGGTACCGCCGCCGGGACGGGCAAATTCCTGAAACGCCCACTGGCCTTCATCCAGGCCGTCCGCCGTCGGGTGTTTATGGAAAATTTTACCGGCAGAGAGAGTGTGATAGCCGTAGTTGGCGAAATATTCCGGCAGGGTGACGACATCCTTGGCTTTCGCCGCGTTTTTTAGATTTTGCCCGTTGCCGTAGACACCGGTCGAAGAGGCCCGCTTTCCGGTCAGCAGAGCCGAGCGGGTCGGGCAGCAGACCGTGGAGGGGCAATAGGCCTTGTTCATCACCATAGCCTGCTGTTTTGCAAACCGGTCAAAGTTGGGGGTGATCACTTGAGGGTTGCCGCCGAGGCAGCCGACCCAGTCGTTCAAATCGTCGATGGCGATAAACAAGACGTTATAGCCTTTGCTCTTCAGCTCATCCGCTTGAGCCGAACCGGTGATAGACCCTGCGGTTGCCGCCGAAACAGCAACGGTGGTGAGAAAACTCCAACGATTCATACAGCGGCTCCTTATAATTGATCGATTGGTGTCCTTAAATATAAACGAGGATCCGCCAGTCGATTCTAGAACCCGCTGTATATCACCGTATCTTCAGCGTTGCAACGCCGATCAGGGCGAAGATGATGGAGAGGATCCAGAAGCGGATGGTGACCATGTTTTCGGTCGCACCGATGGATCGGCCGTCCGCCACCGCATGTTCTTTAGCGATGATATGAAAGTGATGATGAATCGGCGCGCAGCGGAAGACGCGCCGCCCCGCGCCGTATTTCTTTTTCGTGATTTTGAACCAGCTCTGCTGGATCAGCACACTGGCGGCTTCCATGACAAACACGCCGCCGACGATGACGAGGACGAGTTCCTGCTTAATCAGAATGGCAACCGCCGCAATGCCGCCGCCGATTGCCAGACTGCCGGTGTCGCCCATAAAAACTTTGGCTGGATGGCAGTTGAACCAGAGAAACCCCAGCCCCGCGCCGAGCAGCGCGCCGCAGAATACCGCCAGTTCACCAGAGCCTTTCACAAACGGAACCTGCAAGTATTCGGCAAAGGTGAAGTGACCAGCGACATAGGCCATCAGCAAATAGGCCGCCGCCGCCGAGTTGGTGCAGCCGATCGCCAGTCCGTCGAGTCCGTCCGTCAGATTGACTGCGTTGGAGGAACCAACCAGCACCAGAAAAAGAAACGCCAGCGTACCAAAAAATCCCATCGCCGGAATCACCGGAACCTTGACGAACGGAACCATCAGTTGCTGGACGCGCAGGCAGGTTTCTTCGTTCGAGCAGAGCGCCAACAGCAGTAGCACCGTCCAAGAGGCCTGAGCCAGCAGTTTCATGCGCGGAGACAGACCGCCCTTCCGCCTGATTTTCAGATAGTCGTCAATAAATCCAAGCACACCGAGAAAACAAAACGTCGTCAGCGCGCACAGCATGAAAAAATTGCCCGGCTCGGCCCACAGCACAGTCGCGGTGACGGTCGTAAAAATAATCATCAGCCCGCCCATGGTCGGTGTGCCGACTTTATCGCATCCGTGATGCCCCGCCACCCGGTCGTCCTCCTGCTGTTCGCGGAAGTTCGTGCTTTTCAGTTTTTTGATCAACCACGGGCCGATGATGACACTGAGAACAAAGGCGGTTCCGGCGGCCAGCACGGCGCGGAAGGTGATGTAACGGAACATGCGCAGAGGCGAAAAAACATCACTGAACTGAGATAGCCAATATAACATAACTTTAACTCCTGATATTTAGCCGCGAAAGATCGCGGCCATTAAATTTTGGTTTTTAGTTCTTCAAGAATGGTTTCGAGCCGTTCGCCGCGCGAGGCTTTAAACAGCACCATATCGCCCGCCAGAAGACGGGCGCGCAGGGTTTCAACCGCCGCTGATTTTTCGATGCCGATCATTCCGTTGCAGACAATCTGCGCGCCGAGTCCGCCGATGGTGATGACCCCATCGAGTTTTAATGTGTCCACAAACTGTCCCAGCTCGCGGTGCTCAGTTTCGCTCTGCGCGCCGAGTTCACGCATACCGCCCAGTACAGCGAAGCGGCGGCCTTCGCACGGCAGTTGCGCAAACGTGGTGAGCGCCGCGCGCATGGAGAGCGGATTGGCGTTGTAGGCGTCGTTGATAA
>JBAXDG010000068.1:0-6734 GCA_037141075.1 Kiritimatiellales bacterium | reverse complement strand
ACGGCATCGCCCGCGAACTCGCCCGCATCAACCTGCCGCTCTCCATGTACACCGAATGGTACTGGCAGATGGACCTCAAAAATATGCTGCACTTTCTGAAACTGCGCATGGACTCACATGCTCAGTGGGAAATACAAGAATACGCCCGCGCCATCGCAAAAATTGTTAAAGCGGTCTGCCCGCTGGCCTACGAATCGTTCGAGCGGCACATCCTGCGCGGCGCGAAATTTTCGAGCGACGAAATCGCCGCCATCAACGCCCTGCTCGCCGGCAAACCCAATCCGCTCGAAGAGCGCCGCCGCGCTGAATTCGAAGACAAACTCCGCGGCAACCTCTCCCTCTTCGAAAAACCGGCTGAGTGATTTTCACCACAGAGAGCACAGAGGCTCACGGAGAACTTCCAAGGCTTGGAAAAAAGAATTCCTCGCAGAGACGCAGAGAGTTTCCAGACATTGGAAAATCAGGCGGCGGCAGTTTTCCGGTAAAGATACTTCTGGAAGCCTGCGAACACCTTGCCGATGTCTTCCGGCTTCCCGAGATCGGCCACGGCGTCGGCAATGGAGTTATGATACTTGAGCCGCAACAACGGGGTGAGCTTCTCTTGGTCAAGCTCCTCTACGCCGACCGACACATAGTGCGCCAGCACGAAGTCGAGAAAGACCCTTTGCTTGCTGTTGAACTGCGTACTGATGACGACCTTGGCTTTTGTGGCGCGTTCCTCGCGCGTGATCGGCTGGAGGGCATAAGCCACATTCGCCAGCACGTCGAACAGGTCGCTCTTCTCCGCATCAATGATTTTCTGCATCTCGGCCAGTTGGTCGCGACCGAACCCTTTCTCGGCGAGACCCTGTAAAAGTTTCTTCCGTGTGTCCGGAGCACTCCAGATGGCGCGCAGCTCAGCCTCGTCCTTGAAAAACTCCGGCAGCTTGCCGAAAAGCAGCTCCATAAATTGCTGGGCAGAGATCGGTGTACCGTTTGGATGCCAGAACGTTGTCATCATCATGTGCTGAATGGTGCGCTCTTTTCCGTCGGCGAGTTTCACCTTCGCCTTTTTACGACGCTGACATTCGCAGGGGCGTTTGCCGCAGACCCGACAAGGCTCTTTCGGACATTCGCATGGTGACTTGCCGCATACGGGACATGACGGCGGTGGCGTTACTTCGCAGACACAAGGACGCGTGCCGCACTTGGGGCATGGTTTTTCTTCTTGCGGCGGCCCATCCCATTCTGGATCACTGAATTTAAGGTGCGCCTTTACGAAGTCGTAGATGGTGAAATACTCCTTGCCGTCGTAGAGCCGCGTTCCGCGTCCGATGATCTGCTTGAATTCGATCATCGAATTGATCGGGCGCATTAGGACGATGTTCCGGATATTGCGGGCATCTACGCCGGTAGATAGTTTTTGCGAGGTGGTCAGAATAGTTGGAATCGTTTTTTCGTTATCCTGAAAATCGCGCAGATGCTGCTCGCCGAGTTCGCCGTCATTGGCGGTAACGCGCTGGCAGTAGTTTGGATCACTGCTCGTCTTCATCTGATTGATGAGGTCGCGCACGAGCAAGGCGTGAGCCTGATTAGCGCAGAAAACCAGCGTCTTTTCGTTCTGGTTGATCTGCGACATAAAGATTTCCACGCGTTTCTTTTCGCGCTCCCGTATCTCGATGTCGCGGTTGAAATCCGCTTCCTCGTAAACCCGGCCCGCCTCGACCTCGCCCTCCACCACGGTATCGTCGGACGTATAGGTGTAGTAATCCATCGTCGTCTGAATCTGCTTCACCCTGAAAGGAGTCAGGAAGCCGTCGTTAATCCCGTCCTTGAGCGAATAGATATAGACTGGCTCTCCGAAGTAACGGTAGGTATCCACGTTATCCCTGCGCTTGGGCGTGGCGGTAAGGCCAAGCTGCACCGCCGGAGCAAAGTAATCGAGAATGCCGCGCCAGTTGCTTTCGTCGTTTGCTCCGCCGCGATGGCACTCATCCACAACGATGAAATCAAAAAAGTCCGGCGGGTACTCGCCGAAATACGGCGACGGTTGCCCATCCTTGGGCGGGCCGGACATAAAGGTTTGGAAGATGGTGAAGAACAGGCTTCCGTTCTTTGGAACCTTGCCTTTTTTACGGATGTCACTCGGCGCGATCCGCACCATAGCGTCTTCAGCAAAAGCGGAGAAATTGTTATACGCCTGATTCGCGAGAATGTTGCGGTCGGCGAGGAAAAGGATACGTGGTCGGCGCGTCGGCTGTCCGCTCAAGTTCCACCGGGCGTTAAACAATTTCCAAGCAACCTGAAATGCGATGAACGTCTTGCCCGTTCCGGTGGCGAGAGTTAGCAGAATACGGTTCCGATTCGCTGCAATAGCCTCCATCACCCGCTCAACGGCGATGTCCTGATAATATCGGCTTGGATGCGAGCCGCCTTTATCCTCGAACGGTACAGCAGCAAAACGGTCACGCCATGCGTCCACTTTGGCGAAGGTTTTATTCCAGAGATCGTCCGGCGATGGATAGCACGGCTGCTCGCCTTCTTTGCCGGTCTCCATGTCGATGCCGTAGATACCCTGACCATTACTGGAATATGTAAAACGTACCGCCAGCTTGCCCGCGTAGTTCTTGGCCTGCGCCACGCCTTCGGTCAGCTCTTCGTCCCATGCTTTGGCTTCAACTACCGCCAGCTTTGTGTTGCGATACTCCAGCACATAATCCGCAGTGAGAGCTTTACCGCGTTTGCCGTGACCTTCAATGCGACCGGGCGCAATCGGATATTCCCGCCGGACGCGACTGCCTTCGACAACACCCCAGCCCGCCGCTTTCAATGCGGGGTCAATATGCTCGGCTCTGGTTTCAGCTTCGTTCATGATTTCGACCTGATTGACAGGGTTGACTCTGTGGATCGCATTGACAATGTGGTCAATCGGATCATTCCTGTCAACACGCTCATACCGGCCTCGTTCCTTTGCAATCCGGGAAGGCTGAACAACCCCAGAAATCACCTTTCGCCGACTTGCGCTGGCGCATCGGCTTGTTGCACAGCGGGCATTCCGGCGATGGCGGCTTATCCTTTTCCCGCGCTTCAATACGTTTTGCGGTGAGCCGTTCGCTAAAGCCGCCGGTTTCCTCAAAGGCCTTACCTTGCGCTTCAATCTGGCTCTTGAGCATGTTCAGGGCGCGCCCGATAATGATGAGCATGGCGTTCGCCACCACCACCGCGTCATCGGCATCGAGCCACCGGGCGTACTTCTTGCGCTGTTCCAGCGCGTGTTTCGCTGACTCGTGAACCATATCGTCGGAGAACGGCGCCGGATCGAGCGAGATCGCATTCACCGCCTTTGCCTCCGGCGAATGAACCGACCACGGCAGCTGATTCCGGTCGAGAATGAAAATCTCGTAATCACCACGCAGCTCGCTCAGGCTTGCCCGCGCCACATCGGTCAGCTTCATCTCGGTATCTTTGGAGGTGGAAGAACGCTCTGAGCCTTCGATGATATTCTGACGACCGCTGCGCGCGGCCTGGGTCATCTGGTCATACTGCCGCCCCTTCGGGTCGTAAAACTTCGGCCCCGCCTCGCGGTGATCAAAGGTCAGGAACCGGCGGCAGAACCGCAGCGTCTCGATCTGCACGATTGTCGCCAGCGTGAAAGAATGCAGCTTACGGAACCCGCCGTGTTTATCGAACAACTCAGGCATAATGCGCTCCCTGTTTGCGGTGTGACCTTGGTGACTCTTTTGACTTCATTGTAATCTTGGCTAATTTGTTCAATAACGTCACTCGTGTCAAACACCTCATCTCACAACTCCCCCGCAAACGCCCGGTGCAGCAGCGACTTCTTCAACGCCTCCAGCGCCGCCAGCTTCTGCTCGTAAACGCGAGCGAGGCGGCGGGTTTCTTCGCTGAGGGATTCGAGATTGTCCGCAATACGTCGTTGGTCGGCAATTGGCGGACGCGCAAACTCGAAGTCTTTAATCTGCTGCCCGCTGATGTGCGGAACGCCAATGCCCGTTTGAACACCAAGAATGTGACTGGTGAAAGCAGAACTGCCGATGAGCAGCTTCAAGAAGCGGTTGTCCAGATTTGCCCCACCACGCAGACGCGCTGTTCGCTGAACAAGCAAACATGGAAGGTCGTCTGCGGAAATTGTTGCGTGCTTCAAGCCAGCCTTCACCCACGGACGATCCATTGCCAAAACGACATCGCCTTCCTCAAGTTGGTAACGCTCATAATCTCCGGTGTCGTTGGCTGGCCACCGTTTCACGTCGTCCCAGCGGAAGCAGCCTTGAATGATGTTGTCACCCCGAAGAAGCCGAATGTCTTTTTCTTTGCTGGTGTATTGCGCGCTTTTGAATGCAAACCCAGCGAGAAGATCGATTTCCTCGCCAAGCGTCGTCTCCACCCACCCCTTGCCCTTCTGGGTGAAGACGGATTGGAGGTGGGATTCGAAAAGGGCGCGGGCGTTTTGGAGGTTTTTTTCGGCGTTGGCTTTGGCTGTCGCAATCCCCTCAAACGCTTCGTCGAGTAGCCCGACAATCCGCCGCTGTTCCGCCAGCGATTCGGGGTAGGAAATTTCGAGAGGTTCGAGGTTTGTCCGCGTGATTTGCGGCTGCGCTGCGCCCGTGATTGCTTTGGAAATGTCTATTCCGCCACGGAAAAGGTATTCCAAGTAGCGCATATCTAGCGATGCGTTCTTGGGTCGCACCACCATCGCATTGCCAGTGACCCATGAGCGAGGTGCAGAGATATTGACCGAGCCACATGTCGCGCCACGGCAAGTGATGAGAAGCTGAGGCTCTTCGTGATTGAATTGGTTGTAGCGACCAATGACTCCGTTTGCACCAAAGACAGGATACGCCCCGTCCGCGGCCATCTCTTTTCCAGAGATGGTTTTTGGCTGATACATTTCACAGGTTTCGCCCAGCGTCTTTGTCAGCCAGCCCTTCTTCATAGCAGCGCCTTGATATTCTCCAGCACTTCCGCGCTCTCGGCATCCAACGCGGCGATTTCTTTCATGATGGCCTGCGGGGTGCGGTGGACAACCTCTTCGCCGCCGTTCGGGTTTTTCACGGAAAGGTCGAAGGTGCTTTGGTCAATGCTCGCGACGTCCACGCTCCAGCTTTTGGGCGAGTCGGCAAACGTCCGCTGAAGGTCAATAAAGTCAATCAGGTCCCCATCATTCAGCGGGTTGGTCTTGCCCATGTTGCGGCCCGGATCAAGCTGGTAGAACCACGTCTTCCGAGTCTTGGAACCTTTCTCGAAAAACAGCACCACGGTTTTGACGCCCGCGCCCTGGAACGTACCGCCGGGACAATCCAGTACGGTGTGCAGGTTGCAACTTTCCAGCAGCAGCTTCCGCAAACTGACCGACGCATTATCCGTATTGCTCAAGAAGGTGTTTTTGATGACGACACCGGCGCGTCCGCCCGCTTTGAGCATTTTGATGAAGTGCTGCAAAAACAGGAACGCGGTTTCGCCGGTGCGGATGGGAAAGTTCTGCTGAACCTCTTTGCGCTCTTTGCCGCCGAACGGCGGATTGGCGAGGATCACGTCATAGCGGTCTTTTTCCTGCACGTCGGCCAGATTGGTGTCAGCCAGCGTGTTTATATGCTGGATGTTGGGCGCTTCAATGCCGTGCAGAATCATGTTCATGATCGCAATGACATAGGCCAGCGACTTCTTTTCCTTCCCGTAGAAGGTTTTCTCCTGAAGCGTGCGGTCTTGCGAGGTGGTGCGCTTGGGATAGGTTTCTTTGAGGTAGTCATACGCTTCGCACAAAAAGCCCGCCGAGCCGACCGCCCCATCGTAAATCTTATCGCCGATCTTGGGCTGAACCACTTTTACGATGGCACGGATGAGCGGGCGCGGGGTGTAATACTCGCCGCCGTTGCGCCCGGCGTTGCCCATGTTCTTGATCTTGGCTTCGTAGAGGTGCGACAGCTCGTGCTTTTCCGTCTGCGAGCGGAAGCGCAGTTCGTCAATGTGGTCAATGATCTCGCGCAGGTTGTAGCCGCTCTGGATGCGGTTCTTGATTTCACCGAAAATCTCGCCGATCTTGTATTCGATGGTGTTCGGGCCGGTTGCTTTTGCTTTAAAGCCGTGCAGGTACGGGAAGAGCTTGCCATTGACGAAGGCGATCAGGTCGTCACCGGTCATCGCCGCATTGTGGTCGAGCTTGCCGCCGGATTTCGGAGCGGCCCAGCTCTCCCAACGATAGTCTTTATCGAGGATGTAGGCGTATTTTTTGCCGTCAAGCGCGGCTTCGGTGGCCTTATCCTCTTCGAGGCCGTCGAGGTATTTCAGAAACAGCAGCCATGAGGTTTGCTCGGTATAGTCCAGCTCGCTGGTGCATCCGGCATCTTTCCAGAGAACGTCGTCGATATTCTTGAACGCTTGCTCGAACATAATCCCCTTTTTGAAAAGTTCCAAAGTCTGGAAGCCGTTCTACCGGATTTGTCCAAACGTTGGAAGCTCCGGAGCAGTGATTATTCCAATGCTTGGAAAATCAGGGCAGTGTGAGGATTTCGGGAGCGGTGACGCCGACGGCGACGGTGTGTTCGAAGTGCGCGGAGGCGCTTCCGTCGCAGGTGACCGCAGTCCAGTTGTCGCCGAGCACTTTAACTTTCGGGCCGCCGATGTTGACCATCGGTTCGATCGCGAGAGTCATGCCGGGTTTAAGCTTCGGGCCGTGGCCGGGTTTTCCAAAGTTTGGAATCTGCGGGTCTTCGTGCATGTCGCGGCCGATGCCGTGG
>JBAXDG010000067.1:0-7042 GCA_037141075.1 Kiritimatiellales bacterium | reverse complement strand
CGTATCGCCAGTATCCGGAGGATGTCCGGCTATTATTTGCCCAAGCCGTGTTGGAGCGTTCCCGATGGTCGAAGGATGAGGCGCAGCGCTTTTTCTTGCAGATCAGTCAGCGCTTTCCGGATACGGTCTATTCGCAGGCCTCAGAATTGGCAACGGTTCTGGATCGGCACGAATCCGCTGATTCAAATGTGGCGGAGCTGATTCGGCTCTCCGACGCAAACCCGGATGATGTCTATTTGCTTTGGCTTTCTGCTATTGAATGCCGTGAACAGAAGAAGGGAGTGTTGGGCAAGAAGCAGTATGAAAAGCTTCTCTCAAAATTCCGCGTCGGGCCTGTGATGGTTCACCATACATTGGCGAATATTCTGTCTGAGATCCTTGGAGACCATGAAGCGGCGTTGAAGCACCGCTATATCGCCGTATCGTTGGAAGCCAAAGGATGGACGCTTGACGGGCTCGCAAACACGCTGACTTATCTGAAGAGATATCAGGAGGCCTGTGCGGTTTGGGCTAGAACAGTACAGGTTTCACCGAATGACTCAGATTATTGGCGTAATTGGGGGGGGACTCTTGAAGAAATGGGCCGCTACGAAGAAGCTCTTGAAAAACAGATGGAAGCTTACCGCGTAGATCCGTCCTCGGCAGTTAATTTCTATAGGGTAGGCTGGTGTCTTGCGAAGCTGGCACGATATCATGAAGCAGTTGAATTTTATAGCAAAGCCGCTCAAATGGGGGATGCCGATGCTCAGGCGAGATTAGGCTTTCTTTATGAAAAGGGGCAGGGCGTTGAAACAAATCTGCAGGAAGCCGTCAAGTTGTACCGACTGGCGGCAGATCAGGGGAACGTCACCGGATTGCATAATTTAGCATTGTGCTACGAAGTTGGTAAAGGCGTTGAAAAAAAACTGCAGCAAGCGGTTGTCTATTATCGGAAAGCACTGGAAAAAGAGCCTGCTAATGCGACGGCATTAAACGCTTATGCCTGGTTTCTGTTGACCTGCAAGGATGAGTCGTTCCGGAATTATCCTGAGGCTGTGCGACTGGCGGAGCGGGCGGTTGCGCTGGAGCCGAACAATTACAATCTGGATACGCTGGCGGTGGCTTATGAGAAAACCGGTCAGTATGCTAAAGCGGTCGAGGCTCAGAAGCGGTTGATCGCTTTCCGGAAACAAAGAATACCGGACAAGGAAGTTCCGGAACGGATGTTTAAGCGGCTGGCAGACTATGAGCAGAAGTCGGCCGAGCAGGCTGCCAAAGCACGGGAGCAGTGACGATGAGCAAAACAATTTTAAGAGCCGAAGAGGTTCATAAGACCTATCACATCGGCAAGCGCGCGGTGGAGGTGCTGCACGGCGTTTCGCTGACAATTCAGCGCGGCGAAACGCTTTCCATTATGGGTGCCAGCGGCGCGGGTAAGAGTACGCTGATGCATATTCTCGGCGGACTGGATCGTCCGGATGCGGGCGATGTCCTTTTTGAGGAAACGAGTCTGGTTAAAATGAAGCCGGCGAAACGGGCGGCGTTCCGTGCGAGGCGCTGCGGTTTTATTTTTCAGAGCTACCATCTGCTTCCCGAACTGGATGTGCGCCAGAATGTGATTCTGCCATCCATGGCGGCAGGAAACGGGCGCGATGTGAAGGCGCGGGCGGAAGAGCTTCTCGAAAAAGTCGGGCTGGCCGGGCGGATGGATCATCGTCCGATGGAGCTTTCCGGCGGCGAGCAGCAGCGCGTGGCGATTGCGCGGGCGCTGATGAACGATCCCGATCTGATTCTGGCGGACGAGCCGACCGGCAATCTGGATTCGCATACCGGCGAAAATATATTGAACAACCTCTTTGATTTAGCGCAATCTGCGAACCGTACGCTGATCATTGTGACGCACAATGAAGAGGTGGCACGCCGCTGTCAGCGCGAGTTGATTTTGAAAGACGGAAAACTGGAAGAGTAGGGGCGATTATGAAAATTTATTTGAACGGCAAACTGGTTGATGAAAAGGATGCGGTGGTTTCGGTTTTTGACCACGGTCTGCTCTACGGCGACGGCGTTTTTGAAGGCACCCGCGTTTATGACGGCAACATCGCCTTTCTGGAGGAGCACATGCAGCGTCTGCTCGACTCCGCGAAGGTGATCGTACTCGATGTCGGCATGACCAAAGAGGAACTGATTAAGGCGACGGTCGAAACCTGTACGGCCAATAACCTGAAAAACGGTTATCTGCGCCACGTCGTCACCCGTGGTGTAGGCAATCTGGGTCTTAACCCTTATCAATGTAAAAAGTCGCAGGTCATCATCATTGCGGCGGACATTCAGCTTTATCCGGCAGAGCTTTATGAAAAAGGCATGAAGATCATCACAGCCGGAACGATCCGGAATATGGCCGAGGCGGTCAACCCGCGCGTCAAGAGCCTGAACTATCTCAACAACATCATGGCCAAGATCGAAGCGATCAATTCCGGCGTGATGGAGTGTCTCATGCTCAACTCGCAGGGATTTATCGCCGAAGCCTCCGGTGACAATGTGTTCGCCGTCAAAGGGAATAAACTGATGACGCCGCCCACCTGGTGCGGCGGACTTGAAGGCATCACCCGCGATAAGGTTATGCAGGTTGCCCGCGAAATGGGCATGGAAGTTTCTGAAACCGTCATGACCCGTTACGAACTTTGGACAGCCGATGAGGTCTTCCTGACCGGCACGGCGGCGGAAGTCATCGCGGTGGTCGACCTCGACCGACGTCCGATCGGCACCGGTACGCCCGGCCCGGTCACGAAAAAACTCGGTCAGGCCTACCGGAAACTGGCCGGTGCTGACGGCATCAAGATTGCGTAGGGAACAATTCATGAAGTGTGATCTCTGCGATAAAGAAGCGGTCGTGCACCTGACGCAGGTGGTCAACGGCGAGATGAAAGAGGTTCATCTCTGCGAGGAGCATGCCGTCGCGCAGGGCATTGACATCAACAGCCCGATTTCGATCACCGATATCCTGATGGGTTTGAGCGGGCCGCAGAAGAGTTTTGCCACCGAACTAAGCCTCGCCTGTCCGCGCTGCGGCATGGCGCGCGAGGAATTCCGTAAGACCGGCCGCCTCGGCTGTCCGGATTGCTATAAAACGTTTATGGCGGAACTGACCATGGCGATCAAAGCGATGCACCACAGCGGACAGCATCTCGGAAAAATTCCGAATCGGGAAGGGGTGCAGACGCGGATGAAATCAAAAGTCGCCCGTCTGCAGAAAGATCTCGAAGCGGCCATTGCCCGCGAGGATTTTGAAAAAGCCGCCAAACTGCGAGACCAGATCAAAAAATGCCGCGAAGAAAACGTGAACGACGAAGGGGATAAAAAATGACCCTCGACGGATTTCTAAAGCGTCACGGCGGCTGGCTCGAAGCCGGACCGGAAGAGGGGCCGGTCATCAGTAGCCGCATCCGCCTTGCACGCAACCTGCGCGAAACCACTTTCCCCGGCTGGGCCTCCAAAGAAGTGCGCAACCGCGTCTGGAGCGAAGTACTGCTGGCGTTCGACGGAGTTGAGGACAGCAAAAGCTTTTTGCGCTGGCGCATGGATGAGCTGAGCGCGCTCGACCGCGAACTGCTTTTTGAGCGTCACTTGATCAGCCGTGAACTGGCCGAGCGCCAGACGGGTAGCGGCGTATTTGTTAACGAAGACGAATGCCGCGCCGTGATGGTAAACGAGGAGGATCATATCCGCCTGCAATCACTACAACCGGGGTTGAATCTTCAGAAGGCATGGGATATCGCGGATGAATTGGACAACGCGCTCGAGAAGAATCTTTCCTACGCTTTCTCCAGTAAGCTCGGCTATCTCACCGCATGTCCTTCCAATGTCGGCACCGGCCTGCGAGCCAGCGTGATGCTTCATCTGCCCGGACTGGTTCTGACCGAAGAAATCAAGCCGGTCATCAACGCAGTTTCCAAAATCGGCCTCGCCGTGCGCGGACTATGGGGCGAAGGCTCCGAGGCGTCGGGCCACATGTTCCAGATTTCGAACCAGATCACACTGGGCAAGCCGGAGGCTGAGATTATCGCCCATCTCGAACAGATTGTGCTCGAAGTCATTGAGCACGAGAAGAACGCCCGTCTGCGGCTGATGGGTAAACAGGAAATCCGTGTGCACGATCACGTTGGACGCGCCTACGGCATTCTGGCCAACGCCGCGCTCATGACCACCGGCGAAGCGCTCGATCTGCTCTCCGCTTTGCGGCTGGGTGTTGATCTCGGGTTGCTGCCGAATATGGTGCGCCGCGAAGTCGACCAGCTCTTCATCCGGATTCATCCGGCCCACCTGCAGAAAGAGGCAGGCGCGGCACTGAGCCCGGAAGAACGTGACATCAAACGCGCACAACTGATCCGTAAGTTTCTGGATGGAAAATGAAAAAGACACGTGTTGATCAAAAATTCGCCGCTCTCAAAAAGCAGGGCAAAAAAGGATTCATCGCCTACATCGGCGCGGGTGACCCGTCGCTCACCGACACCGTGGACATCGTTCTGCGCCTCGAAGAGGCCGGTGTGGATATCATCGAACTCGGCCTGCCGTTTTCCGATCCGCTGGCCGATGGCCGCGTCAATCAGGACGCCGCCACCCGTGCGCTGGCCGCCGGCGCCACCTTTGACGGCGTGATGAACTGCGTCGCTAAAATTCGTGAACGCTCGCAGATCCCGCTGATTTTTTACGCCTACCTCAACACGCTCTACGCCCGCGGATTTGAAAAAGCGATGAATGAGGCCGCCGTCGCAGGCATTGACGGGTTTCTGATTCTCGACATGCCGCGCGAAGAAGCGGGGCCGTACAAGAAATTTATTTCTGCCGCCAACCTCAACAGCATTATGCTGATCACACCGACCACACCGGAAGAACGGATGAAACAAATCGTCAAAGATGCCAACGGATTTGTCTATTGCGTTTCCCGCGAAGGCGTCACCGGCGTGCGAGATTCGATCGCCGAAGGCGCGCGCGGACTGGTTGCAAAAATTCAAATGCACACCAAACTGCCTGTCGCGCTTGGCTTTGGTATCGGCACACCGCAACAGGCCGCCGAAGCCGCATCGTTCGCCGACGCCGTCGTCGTTGGCAGCGCCATCGTCAATAAATTCCACAACAACCCGCACACACCCGAAGGTCGCGCCGATGCCGCCGCATTCGTCGCCGAAATGGTTCGGGCTGTGAAGGCTCCTATGTTGCGTTGATAAACTTACTGCGGAAGCCGTGAAATGTCAGATGGACATGTAACAAGTCATGAACATTGGAAATGAACGCAAACTTGCCGCGCGGGCCAAGGAACTTGGCGAAAGTGCCGAACCGACTTCGTTTGATGAACTGACAGGGCTGGCGCGCTCCGAATCGCCGCTGGTTCGACGTCTGGCCGCCTCGGCGCTCGGTAAGCTGGCTGGCATTATTGAGCCGGAACCCGCCGTGAAAATATTGCATCCGTTGCTTTCCGACGCTCACCCGCAGGTTCGGCAGTATGCCGCCAAGGCGCTTGGTGCTTTCGGAACACACGCTAAGGACGTTTTGCCGGATTTGCGCGATCTCTATAAAAGCCCGGTGGAAAAAGACTACGTCAAGCGCAGCGTGCTGGCCGCCGGTAAAACCATCCGTGAAGCCGTAAGGATCGCTGAAGAACAGGTGGTTCACTGTTGCCGTCGTTGCGGCGTAAAGCTGGCTTCGGACGAATACGCCCGGTCACAAAAAGCCTTCCAGCGGCCTTTCTGCGACCACTGTTTCGACGAGGTCTTTCTCGACCGGCGCAACTTTGAAACCAAAGTCGAACTTCAGAAAACCATCCGCGCCAAAGACGGAACCGTTGTGCAGTCCGACGGTGAACGGCTGATCTGCGAGGTGCTGACGGCAGAGGGAATCCAATACCGTTACGACGAACGGTTCCGTATTCTCAGCGGACACGCCATCCGGCCTGACTTTTACCTGCCGGAATTCGATGTCTATGTCGAATACTGGGGCATGGACACCGCCGACTACAAAATCGGCATGCTCAAAAAACAGCAACTCTACCAGCAGCAGGGCAAGAAACTCATCTCGCTTTATCCGGACGACAAACCGCGCCTGCGCGAAATTCTGCTTAGTAAATTGGCAAAGTTTAAATAAAATGACGCTGTGAAGCATCGGCGACGCGAAATCAGCCGTTAAAATGAAGTGTGCGCGCTTTCAATGTTTGGAAGAAAACAGTAAAACTTTGTACGGGAAAAGATTCAGTATTGATTCTAGTGAAGGCAAAGATGTGCGAAACGGGCGTCTTAATTTCAGGAGAACGTGATGTCAGGACGTTATGCAGTGATTATGGCGGGCGGGAAGGGTGAGCGGTTTTGGCCGCTGAGCACGTCGAAGCATCCGAAGCAGCTTTTGGCGCTGGTGGGCGATAAGGCTTTGATCGCGCAGGCGGTGGAGCGGCTCGATGGTTTGATTCCGCCGGAAAATGTTTTTGTGGTGACGAATGCCGATTTAGTCGAGGCGACGCAAAAGGCCGCGCCGATGCTGCCGCCGGAAAATATCGTCGGCGAGCCGATCGGTCGCGACACCGCCGCGGCGGTGGCTTGCGGCGGCGCGCTGGTTGGCGCGCGCGATCCGAAAGCAGTTTTTGCTGTGCTGACAGCCGATCAGGTGATGGGCGATCTGAATGTTTTTAAGGCGACTCTGCGCGGCGGCATGGATCTCGCGGAGAAAAATGAAATTCTGGTGACGATCGGTATTCAGCCGACTTTCCCGAGCACGGGGTTCGGTTACATTGAGTCCGGCGCGGATTTCGCGAAGGCCGAAGGGGTGCAGTTTAAGAAAGCGGTACGGTTTGTCGAAAAGCCGGCGTTGCCTAAGGCGCAGGAATATCTGGCGAGCGGAAAGTTTTTCTGGAATTCCGGTATGTTTATCTGGTCGGTTCCAACCCTTGGAAAAGCGTTCGCGGCGCATTGTCCGGAGATGAAAAAACTGATGGACGATCTGACGGCGTATGCGAAACGCGGCGAAATTTTCCAAGGTTTGGGAAAAATCTATCCAACCCTTGGAAAAATCTCGGTGG
>JBAXDG010000066.1:0-7074 GCA_037141075.1 Kiritimatiellales bacterium | reverse complement strand
TGCTTTAAAATCCGCTTCGCTCCTTTACAAAACCGCAGAGGATGGATTACCGTTTCGAGCCTTTAAGAGGGCCAGATAAGGAGAAGCAGATATGCTGTTTCAGCCGAACATGAAAAAAGTTCTCGCAGCGCGGGGATACCGGCATTGTAAAAGTGATGACGAATTAACGCGCCACGGCGACTATGTCCGCAACATTCAGTACACCTTTTCCAAGGAGTTTAAAGGGGCGCGTGAAAAAGTGGTGGATATTATTTTTCTCAGCGCGGATATGCTGAGCGAAAAACTGGTGATTAGTTTTTACCGCGAAAATATATCGATTGAAAACGGCGTTCTGCAAAACTCGGATGTGAGTATTCCGCTGGCAAAATTTTCGATTGAGGAATTTGAAAAGCAGCTGGATAGACTGATTCCCAAAGGGAATCCGCTGAGAACCGGCGAGGACGGCGGCGAGCCGTTTTGATGGGGTAAGGAAACCGAATATGATGAACGCACAAAAACTTTTTGCCGACCGGATCGGCGGCGAGCAGTACGGCAAGTCGACTGAAATTTATAAATTTGAAAAGATCAAACGGGCCAAGGCCAAGGCGCGTAAACAGCACCCCGGCCTTGAGATTCTCGACTTTGGTGTCGGCGAACCCGACGGCATGGCCCCGGCACCCATTCGCGAAGCGCTGAAGGTGGAGGTGGATAAGCCCTCCAATCGCGGTTACTCCGATAACGGCATTCCGGAATTCAAGCAGGCGGCCGCCGACTACATGAAAAATTTCTTTGGCGTTGAGCTGGATCCTGCCACGGAGATCAACCACAGCATCGGTACCAAACCCGCGCTGGCGATGCTTCCGCTCACCTTTGTGAATCCCGGCGATGTGATTTTCCAGACCGTTCCCGGCTATCCGGTGATGGCGACGCACACCAAATATCTCGGCGGCAAGGTTGTTGATATTCCGCTGTTGGAAGAAAACGGATTTCTTCCAGACCTTGGAAAAATTGATCCGGCGCTGGCGGATCGCTGCAAGCTGTTTTACATCAACTATCCCAACAATCCGACCGGCGCGGTGGCGACGGATAAATTTTATGACGAGCTGATCGCCTTCGCGACGAAGCACAACATCCTGATCGTGCAGGACGCGCCGTATGCCACGCTGGTTTACGATGCTCCGCGCAAATCAATCCTTCAGCGCCCTGGAGCCAAGGAATGCGCGATAGAACTGCATTCGATGAGCAAAGCCTACAACATGACTGGCTGGCGCCTCGCCTTCTTCTGCGGCGCGGCCTGGGCGGTCGATGCGCTGGCGATGATCAAAGACAACTGCGACAGCGGGCAGTTTAAGGCCATTCAGCACGCCGCCTGCAAAGGAATTTCCGATCAGCGTCTTGCCGAAAGCATCTGCAAACACTACGAACAGCGTCTGCGTCGCATGGTTGAAGTACTGCGCGGCGTCGGCTTCAACGCCAAAATGCCCGGCGGAACTTTTTATCTTTACGTCAAAGCGCCGAAGGCTGCCGGAAACGTCACCTTTGCCAACGCCGAAGAAGTTTCGCTTTATCTGATCGAAAACTTCGGCATTTCCACCGTGCCGTGGGATAACACCGGACCGTTTATCCGTTTCGGCGCTGTTTTTGAATCTGCCGGCGATGCTGACGATGAGCGTGTGCTCAACGAGCTTGCCGCGCGTCTCAAAAAGGCCGACCTGAAGTTTTGAACGGATTTGTGGCGCAGGCTTCCCAGCCTGTGCAAGGCAGGCAAGGATGCCTGCCCCACAGCTCTAATCTTCAGACGAGACGGTGATCCGATCAAGAGCCCTGCGGGAATGTTCCGGCAGGGCTCCTGTGTTGTAGAAGGTGCGGAGAATTTCCAATGCTTGGAAACTTTCCTGAAGTTGTTTTTCCAAACGCTGGAAAGCCAGATGTTCCAGCTCTTCCTCATGCATGATTTCGGCTAGCGGCGAATCGCCATTCGCATTTTGCCCGGCATAGGCCGGCAGGCGACCGAGAATCCGCAGGAGATCGCGTTGCTGGTCGTCCGGCTGGGCCGCCAGCAGTTCTGCGCAGAAAAACTCATAGCAGACCGGCGGACGGCCGAGCTCAAGCGCACAGCCCGTTTCTGTAAGAAATCCATATCGGTCGCTCTCCAGCTCGTCACGGCCATGCAGCAGGCGCAGGAAGGGGCTTTCCAACGCCTCCTCGCATAGATCGGCGCGGCAGCAGCAGGCCGTGCAGAGTTCACAAACCTCACGGCACTGCGCGCTCACCAGTTCCTGTACGCCACGCTCCAGTTCCGCGTACTCTTCAAGCAGATGTTTCAGTTGGCTGTTCACGGGGAGCTTTTCCCACGAATCACACGAATGGGCACGAATAAATTTTAGATTCGTGAACATTTGTGTGATTCGTGGGCAGGTATGTCCGTGGCTGATAATCCTTTTCAAAAACCGCCCGCCCCGCTATTTTCCCGGAAACAAAACGGCAAATCGTTCTGCCTGATAAACTGTTCGGGATACAAAAAATGAAAATATATACATCTATACATCAACTGCCAGAGATGAAGCCTTATTCACGGAAAGACCGATGGTATATCTATAGGCGACACATAAAAGATGCCCATAAACATTGGCAGGTAAAAGTTCTCATCGCCGCGTACGTTTTGTTTTTCTACGTTGGTTTAAATATCGACCATTGGCTTCTAGGGGATCGTTCTGCGTGGATAAGTCTGGGTATTAAAATTTTGTTCCTCGCCATTTCATTTTTGTGTTTAGAAATTGGCCGAGTGAACTGGGCAAGGCCCTATATCAGACGTGAAATAGAATTTTTGAAGGCGAAAGGATTGATATAGAAGGAACGCGAACAAACGGATGGAGCTTACGGCGTTACGCGCCGACTTTCAGGGCGGACGTTCGTACGATTGCCTCTCACTTCTTTCGTTGCCGTCGCTTTGTTCCAGCCTTTGCATCCGTGTGATTCGTGGGCGATCTATGTTTTGAGCAGGGTGAGGATTTCTTTAAGCCGGGAGGCGGTGGTGCGCGCTTTGAGGCGGGGATAACGTCCTTTCGGCATAATGGCTTCGCCGTTGCGCATCAGGATGATCCGTTCCTCACTTGTACGAACCGACTGCACGCCGACCTGTGCGGCGGCGATCCGGATGCGTGCGATTTCAAAAAGGTTTTTGACGGCGGCGGGCAGGGCGCCGAAGCGGTCGGCGAATTCTTTTTTCAGCTCGCGCACTTCGCTCTCCGTCGCCAGCGACGCAATCCGTCCATAAAGTTTCACGCGCAGATTTTCATCGTCCACATAGCTGTATGGAATAAACGCCGCGTTTTCCGCCGCGCCGCCCGCTGGCGAACGGTCGAGAAAATCAAGATCGACCGAGGCGTCAATGATCGGCGGGACTTTCTTACCTTGCAGTTTGGCAACGCTGCGCTTGAGAAGCTGGCAGTAGAGATCAAACCCGATGGCGGCGATGTGTCCGCTTTGCTGTGCGCCGAGCAGGTTGCCTGCGCCGCGAATTTCAAGGTCGCGCATCGCGATGCGGAATCCTGTGCCGTGGCCGGTGTAGCGTTTCAGCGCTTCGATTCGTTTGCGTGAGTCATCAGAGAGCGAGCCGCCGGGCGGCAGCAGCAGAAAGGCGTACGCTTTGTGCCGGGCGCGGCCGACGCGTCCGCGCAATTGATAGAGGTCGGCCAGCCCGAAACGGTCGGCACGGTCAATGAGGATGGTGTTGACGCGCGGAATATCCACGCCGCTTTCGACAATCGTGGTGCAGATCAGCACATCGAACAGCCCGCGCACAAAGCGGTGCATCACTTCAGAAAGTTCCCGTTCGCTCATCTGTCCGTGTGCGAATTCGACGCGTGCTTCCGGAACAAGTTCTTTCACTTTCGCTTCGATTTTACCGATGGTCTGCACGCGGTTGTGCAGATAAAAGACCTGTCCGTCGCGCGCCAGTTCGTGGCGGATGGCTTCGCGCACGATGTCGTCGTGGTATTCCAGCACAATGGTTTCAACCGGCTGGCGCTCCTGCGGCGGCGTCTGGATGGTGCTCATGTCGCGCGCGCCGGTCAGGCTCATGTAAAGCGTGCGCGGGATCGGCGTGGCGCTCAGCGTCATCACATCGACCTGTTTGCGGAGTTGCTTCAAATGTTCCTTGGCGCGCACGCCGAAGCGCTGTTCTTCATCAATGATCACCAGGCCGAGATCCTTGAACTGCACGTCGCTTGAAACCAGCCGGTGCGTGCCGATCACAATTTGTGTTTCGCCTTCACGCAGGCGCTGGATCGTTTCGTTCTGCTCATGACGTGTGCGGAAGCGGCTGAGCATTTCGACTCGCACCGGAAAGGCCGCCACGCGCTCGGTGAAGGTGTCAAAATGCTGTTGCGCCAAAATGGTCGTTGGGACGAGCAGGGCGACCTGCCGGCTTTCCATGACCATCTTGAAGGCGGCGCGCATGGCGACTTCAGTTTTGCCGTAGCCTGCGTCGCCGCAGATCAGCCGATCCATCGGTTGCGGCGATTCGAGGTCGGCTTTAACCGCTTTGATCGCCGTGAGCTGGTCGGGTGTTTCCATGTATGGGAATGAGTTTTCAAACTCGCTCTGCCAGTGCGTATCCGGTCCGCAGGCGCGACCTTTTTTCAGTGCGCGCGTCGCCTGCGTTTCAAGCAGGGAGGCGGCAAGATCTTCAATCGCTGTCTGCGCCGAGGCTCGCTCGTTCTGCCAGCGCTGACCTTTCAAGTGGTGCAGAGCGGGAGCGGAGTTTCCCATGCCGACATAGCGCGTCAGCAGGTGCGCCTGACCGGTCGGCAGATAGATTCGCGAGCCCTCGGCGTATTCGATCAGAAGCATTTCCTGACGGCGGCCCGCCATCTCCATTTCCATCAGTCCCATGTATTTACCAATGCCGTGGTCAACGTGTACGACCAATTCGCCGGGCTGAATATCCGTCCATTCCGCGACGCGCACGCCGGCGGCTTTGGCAGCTTTTTCGCCGCGCCGAAGGTGCGCGGTTTTAGGCTGGTAGCCGTAGATGTCGGCTTCGGTGATGACAAGATGTTTCCGAGCCTTGGAAATAAAACTTCCATGCAGCAATCCTACATGCAGTTCAGCTTTGGGATGATAGGCTTCTTTCAGCCGCGCAAGAGCGCCGGGAGTTTCCATGTAGATGTCGACGATCCAGCCTTCGGAAACTATTTTTTCCAAGGTTTGGAAAAACAGCCTGCGTTGCTGCTCGGCCATATCCGGACGGTGCATTTCGCTGACTGGCTTGAGATTGGTTTCATAAAACCCGAGATCGATTTGAAGAGTGCTGGTGGTGAGCTCGCCGATTTTTATCACACCCGCTTCGTCCGGAGCTTCGCACCCGCTGAAGATTTTCAGTGTGTTTTCCGGAAGAAGTTCGGCGAGCGTGGCGTCACCTTTGGCGTTGAGCGGAAAAATTTCGATGGCATCAATTTTTTCGATGGAGCGCTGGGTGTCGGTTTCGAAGGTGCGCAGGCTTTCGATTTCATCGCCGAAAAATTCGATTCGCACGGGCAGAGGAACGGTCGGCGGCCAGACGTCGATGATGCCGCCGCGCCGCGCGGCGAAACCTTTTTCGTAGATTTCAACGTCGAGCGTGTAGCCGTGCTTTTCCAGTGTTTGGAACAGTTCATCGGGACTGATTTTTTCGCCGCGATTTAAAATCAGCGCATTTTCAATCCTTGGAAATTTTTCGTCCAATGTCTGGAATGTTGTGATGAGCACGAACGGACGGTTCGGCGAGCCGGCCCTACCTGAGAGGAAGGAAAGGGTCTTTAACCGCTCGCTTTGCGCTTCCATGTCTCTTTCGTCAAACGGCGGAAGTGTCAGCAATACGGTTTCCGGACAGAGTGTTTGGAAACTGTCGGCCAGTTTTTCCAAACCTTGGAAACTGTCGGTGATCCAGAGCTGCGCGCGCGGTTCTTCACGGAGCAGCTCGCATCCGAGGAACGCCTGCGCGGAGGGCGGCAGGGCAGACAGGCGGCAGCCTCCTTTTTCGAGCGCCGCGCGCAGTCTGGTCAGATCCAAATTCATGAGGAGAATTTAGCATACGGGACACAATAGAGTGAACGGTTTTGCATTTTTCCGGTTGAACCGGTATGTTCTGAAAAATTTTAACAGGAGGTTTCTTTATGATGCGTACAGCGAATCCGGCTTTGAGTGCGAAGACGTTTGATGTGGCCAATGAAGGCGCGGGTGTGATGACGATTCAGGGGACAGTGAGCCGCACGGCGATGTTGCTGGCGTTGCTGTTTGCCGCCACGCTGCTGACGTGGGATCCGGTAAATCCGCAGAACAGTACCGGGTGGATTATGATTGGCGGCATTGCAGGTTTTGTCGTGGCGCTGATTACGGTTTTCAATAAGAAGGTTTCACCAATTACGGCGCCAATTTATGCGGTTTGCCAAGGCGTGTTGCTCGGTGGAGTTTCGAGTCTGTTTGAAAAACAATTTCCGGGCATCGTGATGCAGGCCGTACTGCTAACGTTCGGTACGCTGGGCGCGCTGTTGCTGGCTTATACATCACGACTGATTAAGGCGACCGAAAATTTCAAGCTGGGCGTGGTTGCGGCAACTGGAGGCATTGCGCTGTTTTATCTGGTGTCGATGATTCTTGGATTTTTCGGCGTACAGATTCCGATGATCTACGGAAGTGGCCCGGTGGGTATTATTTTCAGTGCGGTTATTGTTGTTGTGGCCGCGCTGAATCTGGTGCTGGACTTTGATTTTATTGAGCAAGGCGCAGAACAGGGTGCGCCGAAATATATGGAGTGGTATGCGGCGTTCGGGCTGATCGTGACGCTGGTATGGCTTTATATGGAGATTCTGAGGCTGTTATCGAAGCTTCAAAGCAGAAGATGAGAAGGCTTTAAGCGGGGAAAAGACGGCGGGGTCCAATGTTTGGAGCCCGCCGTTTTTATTTTAAGATGTTGATAATAAGTATATTGCATAGTTACTTTCGCAGATATGAGGAGCGTTTTTAGGGGTTATTTTTGGTTGGCTTTATGCGAAACCAGCTTATTTTGAATGACTTGTGACTATCATTTTTGATTCTGATGATATTTAAGCC
>JBAXDG010000065.1:0-7230 GCA_037141075.1 Kiritimatiellales bacterium | reverse complement strand
AGGGGGTTGTGTGTCGGATGTTGAGGGTGTTGAAAAGGGGAATGGGGTAGGGGGAGGCAACACCGAAAACCAGGGGCTTTTTGTTCCTTTAATCAAAAAAAAGTTTTTCCCTTTGGTTGGAGCCGAAGGGGTGTTCCGACAAATTGATGGGCTAGACAAAAAAAAGGTAAACCCCGCCGGGGAGAATCTTGCCCCCCCCCCCCCCCCAGAAAAAAGAAAAAGCTGGAACTGCCTGAGGGAGTCAAAGGAACTCCGGTAGAGCCTTCAGATTTTGTCATACGTGAAGACGGCTCTATTTATGCCGCCCGCAAAGAACCTTCACCCATTCCCTGTTTGGCATATCACGACACTCCTCGTGGACTCTGGATTTATCAGGGGAATTCTTTCGAGTTGCTTGACGCGATTGCAAACAAGTACCCCGAGGGCCGGTTCGATATGATTTTTGCCGACCCGCCGTACTTCCTTTCGAACGGCGGCATAACCTGCCATGCCGGTAAAATGGTGAAGGTGGACAAAGGGGAATGGGATAAATCCCGTGGCCCTGAGTTGAATCACGAGTTCAATCTAGAATGGCTGAAGCGATGCCAGCGGGTGCTCAAGCCAAATGGAACGATTTGGGTCACTGGAACACAGCATGTAATTTTCTCCGTCGGATATGCGATGCAGCAGTTGGGCTTCAAAATCCTTAACGACATTGCTTGGGAAAAACCCAATCCGCCTCCAAACCTTTCCTGTCGCTACTTCACGCACTCTACGGAAACCGTTCTGTGGGCCGCCAAGAACGAGAAAAGCAAACACGTCTTCAATTATCAGGAGATGCGCAAGGTCACCGGTAAACAGATGAAAACTGTCTGGACGATGATGGCGCCAAGCAAAGCCGAAAAGGAATTCGGCAAACATCCTACCCAAAAGCCGGTGGCGTTAATTGAACGCTGCTTACTGGCATCCACGCGCGAAGGCGATTTGGTGCTGGATCCGTTTCTTGGTGGCGGCACGACCGCCGTCGCCTGTGTTCGCCTCAAACGC
This sequence comes from Kiritimatiellales bacterium, assembly GCA_037141075.1. Classification (GTDB taxonomy): domain Bacteria; phylum Verrucomicrobiota; class Kiritimatiellia; order Kiritimatiellales; family Tichowtungiaceae; genus Tichowtungia. The sequence goes on along the minus strand of JBAXDG010000065.1, from coordinate 6,204 downwards.
GAATGCGTCGGCATTGAACTTGACGAGGCTCACGCAAATCTCGCGGTTGACCGAGTCAAGTCAGAGGGAAAACGGAAAGACGGAGATTTGTTTTCATGAAAGAAAAAGGCCTCGGCGGCGGAAATACGATAACCGGTCTAAACTTTGAACGAGAAGTAGACTTTCAAAAACTATTAGAAGCTAAACCCGGCTATGAACTTAAACCAATGCCGGGGAAAGCAGGCAAAGGCGTTTACTTTAAGGGCAAACTTGTTGCGAGGTGCTTTCGCAAACATGAGTTCTATTTATACCTTGATGAATGCGGCGTTGATTGGCACTCGGAGCTATCCAAGAAGCTCCTTCCAGATGATGCGCTACTGGTTATTGTGCGCGAGACGCTGTTCATCATCGAGGTGAAATATCAGCAGGTTGAAGGTTCGGTTGATGAGAAATTGCAGACGTGCGATTTCAAGCGGAAGCAGTATCTCAAACTTGTCGTCGGTCTCGGTCTGAAAGTGGAATACGTCTATGTCCTGAATGACTGGTTCAAAGACCCGCGCTACAAAGATGTGCTGAATTACATCAATAGTGTGAATTGTCACTATAAATTCGAGTCGCTGCCATTAGCGTGGCTTGGGCTTCCTGACCCTAAAGGTGTTTCGAGTCGTGGGTAAGCCCAAGAGCCATACCGACCTGACGATTAAAATTAATTCTACCGATCGATCTGGCATCCGCGCCGAAGTCTTTCAGCACTGGATAAATGAAGAACCCGGCACGTCGCTAGTGCGAAACACCTACCGTTACAATGCTGAAAATCTTTCGGACGGAACCCGGATTTATCTGACACGGCCGACTCGTTTGAACAAAGGTGCAGATTTTGTAATTTGCTGCGAAGGGTTCACGAAGTTTAAAAATGGAAATGACAAACCGCCACGCCATGAAGATTTAATGTTGGAATTCGCCCAGTTGGGGCAATCCTTGGCCCAAATGAGAGAATTATTAACGGCGCTCCGTCGCATATGGGATTGCGAAAACAGTGTGGAAGTTTTGGGTGATTTGAATCTTTTCAAAGGTAACGTAAGGGCAGAGCGGGCGCTTTTGCTTGCCAAGTGGTTTTTTATCGAACAGGACGTAACTTATTGGACTGAGAGCGGAAGACACATGCTGCGCGATGGTTTCGAGGGGAGATTTGGTAAACTGCCGTGACCTTGCTTTAATCGCTGGTCTAAATTTTGTAGGCTCGATGACGTATCGGGCATTTCCGGTCAGATCTCTGAGTCTCCCCGCCTGCAACGCTGTAGCACTGCGGGCAGGTCTGTAAAAAACTCTTTATCTGAGCCGTTTGGCGATGGCGTCCATGGCGAGGCGGGCGGTGGAGAAGGCGGCCTGTAAATTATAGCCGCCGCTCGGGCCGTCGATGTCGAGGATTTCACCGGCAAAGAAAAGCCCCGGAACTTTTTTCGATTCCATGGTGCGCGAGTCGACTTCGTTGAGCGCGATGCCGCCGACGGTGACCATGGCTTCTTTAAGCGGGCGGACGCGGAGCGGATTGAGCGTCCAGCGCTTACCGTTCATGTCGACTTCGAAGCTGTAGTTTTTCAGATCGCGCCGCGCGATGATCCGGCTGGCGTTGGTGACCGCCGGTCCGCCGATCCCATATTTTTCAATTTCCAGAAATCCTTCGGTGGTGGCGACGGCTTTGCCGCCGACCATAATTTTCAGAACGACATTCGGAATGCTGCGCACAGGATTGGCGTGAATCCATGCGGGCGGCATATCGAATCCGGCGAGGCCGGGGCGGTACGGCGTTATTTTATGTCCTAGAGCCGAAGCCCATTTCTGTCCGTCGCCGACGGAGCCGGTTTTCGGATAGCTGACGCCGCCGGTGGCGAGCAGGAGCGCGCGCGAGGTGAGTTCAACGCTGTCGGTTTTGACGAGCCATTCGCCGGTTTGCAGCGGGATGATTTTATGCACGGCGCTGTTGAGCATGACGCCGATGTTGTATTTCGCCAGCAGGTCGGTGAAGAGGTGGTGGACGTCCGCCGCTTTTTCGCTGGCCGGATAGACCCGCTTGTCGCGCTGCATTTTGGTGACGAGTCCGTTTTTATGGCACCACTCGCGCAGGGCGGACGGCGGGAAGGCGGTCAGCGCCGGTTCGAGGAACGGGGCGACCGGATCGCCGTAGTCGGCCAGCATTTCTTTGACGGGCAGGGCGGAGGTGATGTTGCAGCGGTTGTTGCCGCACATGAGCAGTTTGCGCCCCGGCTTCGGACAGCGTTCGAGGATGACGGTGCGGATTTTACGTTCGCCTGCGTTGACGCCGGCCATAAAGCCCGCCGCGCCGCCGCCGATGATGATGAGATCTGTAGAAGGCATTGAGGGTTATTCCTGAGAAGCAGCGGCAAGCCGCTCGAGTTTTTCGAGCGCGGCGCCGGAGTCGATCGATTCGGCGGCCAGTTTAATTCCTTCCGGCGGAGTCTTGGCTTTTCCGCCCGCCATAATGGCGAAGGCGGCGTTGAGCAGCAGAATGTCGCGCTTCGGGCCTTTTTCACCTTTAAACAGCGACCGGATAATTTTGGCGTTTTCCGCCGGATCGCCGCCGGTGATATCGGTGGTGCGGGCGGGAGCCAGTCCGAGTCCGGCGGGCTGAACTTCGTAGGTTTCCAGTTTGCCGCGGCGGATTTCAGTGACGAGGCTGGTCGTGGTCGTGGTGATCTCGTCGAGGCCGTCGTTGCCGTGGACAACAAACAGATGGCTTGCGCCGAGCTGGGCGCAGGCATCGGCGATAATCGGAACCAGTTCTTTTGAAAAGACTCCGAGCACTCCGTTTTTGACCCCGGCCGGATTGCAGAGCGGACCGAGGATGTTAAAGAGGCTCCAGAAGCCGAGTTCTTTGCGCGGGCCGACCGCATGTTTCATCGCCGGATGCAGGGCGGGCGCAAAAAGGAAAGCGATGCCGAGCTTTTCGAGACACTCTTCGGCTTTCTGCGGGCTGTACTGAAGGTTGATGCCGAGTTCGGAAAGGACGTTAGCGGAACCGCACTTGCTGGAAACGCCGTAGCTTCCGTGCTTGGCGACGGTGACGCCCGCGCCGGCTGTGACAAAGGCTGCGGCGGTGGAAATATTGAAGGTGTGCACGCCGTCGCCACCGGTGCCGACGATATCGACGGCCAGCGGGTCGGAGCAGCGGATTTTCACCATATTTTCGCGCATAGCCTGCGCGGCTCCGGCGATGATTTCCGGCGTTTCGCCGTGCATCCGGACGGCGGTGATAAATCCACCGATCTGGGCAGGCGTCGCCTCGCCCTTCATGATGTCCATGATGGCCTGAAAAGCCGTGTCACGGGACAGGGTTTCGCCTGCTATCAGGGCCTGTATGGCTTCTTTAATCATCGGAGTCCTTTTTGAACTTGTTCGCTTTTCGGGGGAGCGTATCATCGGAACCTGTATTTTCAAAGAGGAACACTATGTCTATTTCACCGTTTGCCTGTACCAGTCCCGACGACGAAAAAGCGATGCTCGCCTCAATCGGCGCGAAGACGTTCGACGATCTTTTTGCCCACATTCCGGCGGAGTTTCAGTCGGATGATTTTAATCTGCCGGAAGGCCTCTCCGAAATGGAGATGATGCAGCAGATCCGTGCGATCGCCCGGAAAAATTCGTCCGACCTCACCAACTTTTGCGGCGCCGGGTTTTACGATCACTTCATTCCCGCCGCCGTCAACTCGCTGACTTCGCGCGGCGAATTTTTCACGGCCTACACGCCGTACCAGCCGGAAGCGGCGCAGGGCACGCTGCAGGCGATGTTTGAATATCAGACCGCCATGACCCGCCTGACCGGAATGGAAGTTTCCAACGCCTCGCTCTACGACGGCGGCACCGCGCTGTTCGAAGGGATGATGATGGCGCTGCGCATCACCAAGCGTAACCGCGTGCTGGTGGACGAAGGCGTCAGCCCGATTTACCGCACGATGCTTCGCAGTTACACCCGCAACCTGAAAATAGAATACCGCGAAGTTCCAATGTCTGGAAACGGGGTTGCCGACCGCGCCGCGTTCGCCAAGCAGCTCGACAACACGGTTGGCGCGGTGCTGCTGCAGAACCCCAACTTTTTCGGCTGTCTCGACGATCTGACCGACGTGATTGCACAGGCGCACGGCGCCGGTGCGATCGCGGTGGTGTCGGCTTATCCGATTTCACTCGGCGTCGTTAAAACACCCGGCGAAATGGATGCGGATATTGTCACCGGCGACGGACAGAGCCTCGGCCTGCCGCTTTCGTTCGGCGGACCGTATCTTGGTTTCCTGACGGCGAAGAAAAAATATGTCCGCAACATACCGGGCCGTATCGTCGGCGCGACCACGGACGGGCAGGGGCGGCGCGGTTATGTGCTGACACTGCAGGCCCGCGAACAGCATATCCGCCGTGAAAAGGCGGCCTCGAACATCTGCACCAACATGCAGCTATGCGCGCTCCGCTCGGTCATTTATCTTTCGCTGCTCGGCAAGCAGGGCTTCGCCGATGTCGCCCGTCAGTGCATGGACCGCGCGGGCTATGCCTGGGCGCGCCTCAAGGCAATCAAAGGTGTTGAGCCGCTCTATGATCGTCCGTTCTTCAACGAGTTCGCGCTGAAATTGCCGAAGGATGCGGGCGAAGTGGTCAGCGACTTGATCAGCGAAGGAATCGCCGCCGGATTCCCCGCCGGACGCTACTACACCGGCATGGAAAACGTTCTCTTGATGGCCTTCACCGAGAAGCGCACGAAGAAGGAAATTGATATTTTGGCCGCGAAACTCGAATCGGTGCTTTAGGAGATTTACCACAGAGCGCACAGAGACACAGAGGGAAAGGTAATGGACTATCCAGAAAAAGACCTGACTGAGAAAATAATCGGAGCGGCCATTGAAGTTCATAAATACTGGGGGCCGGGACTGATAGAAAGTGTCTATGAAAAGAGTCTGGTGCGAGAACTGGAGCTTCGGGGCATTGAATATAAGCAACAGGTGGATTTGCCGCTCGAGTATAAAGGTGTTCAGGTTGGGGATGGTTTGCGGCTTGATTTGATTGTTGAGGGGAAAGTGGTTGTTGAGTTGAAAGTGGTGAAAGATTTCGATCCCGTCCATGAATCCCAACTTTTGACGTACATGCGAATTACTAACTGCAAAGTCGGTCTATTGATTAACTTTAATAAGCCAACCCTGAGAGACGGCGTGAAACGCTATGTCATTTAGGTGTTCTCTGTGTCTCAGTGTCCTCTGTGGTAGAAAGAAAAACATATGAAATTAATTTACGAGATAAGTTCAAAAGGACGCGGCGGAGTGAGAATTCCGGAAGACCGCATTTCCGAACGCGACATCATCAGCAAGAACCTGCTGCGCGCAGCACCGGCTGAACTGCCGGAGGTTTCTGAAAGCGAAGTGGTGCGGCATTACACCAAGCTGTCGCGCCGGAATTATTCGGTCGATACTCACTTTTACCCGCTTGGTTCCTGCACGATGAAGCATAATCCGCGGGCCTGCGAAGCCGCCGCGTCGCTTCCTGAGCTGTGCGAGACCCATCCGCTCTGGCCACAGCTGCGCCACGGCGGACTGCTGACGCAAGGCTCACTCCAGATTCTTTACTCGCTCGAACGGATGCTTTCCGAAATCACCGGCCTGGCCGAGTTCACGCTTCAGCCGATGGCCGGTTCGCACGGCGAGCTGACAGCGGTGATGATGATGGCGGCGTATCACCGCGACCGCGGCAATAAGAAGACGCACATTATCATTCCTGATTCGGCGCACGGAACCAATCCGGCCAGCGCGGCGCTCGGCGGCTATGCGGTCGTAACGATCCCGTCTGATGCCAGCGGCGACATGGACATCGACAAATTTAAAGCGGCGCTCAATGACGAGACGGCCGGTGTGATGCTGACGCTTCCCAGCACGCTCGGTGTGTTTAATCCGAAGGTCAAAGAGATCATCAAAGCGGTGCATGCGGTGGACGGCCTGATGTATTACGACGGCGCCAACTTCAACGCCATCATGGGTCGCATTAAACCCGGCGAACTGGGCTTTGACCTCTGCCACTTGAATCTGCACAAATCATTTTCGACTCCGCACGGCGGCGGCGGCCCCGGCACCGGCCCGGTCGGCGTCTGCGAAAAACTGCGGCCGTACCTGCCGATCTCTCGCGTGGCGAAAACCAAAGACGGAACCTACACGCTCGACTACGATTTCCCGAAGA